>CACXGJ010000111.1 GCA_902767125.1 uncultured Ruminococcus sp.
ATGAAAATGGTTTACGGCTGCAATTTCGGGAGCCATATAATGAGTGCTGCCCTTAACGCCTATTCTGATACTGTCACGGGCTGTTGCAAAAGGTCTTGAAAGATACAGTGCAGCAGCATCATTCTGTGCAGCAGCTACAGCATATGCACGGTCAATAATATTCTGGTCAACACCGTTGGTATCCAAGCCTTCACCGTTTGAATATGTATCGTGGCTTTCGCCCCAGTATACGAGCTTATCCTTGTCAATGCCTCTGTTGAGCCAATTTCCGTCAGTTGCAGGAGCTTTGCCTTTTTTGAACTCATTTACAAGGTCTGTTGCATAGGAACTGTCTGTTACTGACATATAGTCGGTATATTCTTTCATCAAAGCATTGTTTACAGCTTTGTCTTCGGCTTTGCTGTCCTTGTCGCACGGAGCTTTCAGAATCTCACCGTAGTTGTAAAGTCCCTCTTGTGTAACGGCACTCCAAAAATCACAGCCCTCACTCGGAAGACCTATGTGCTTTGCAGCATCCCAGCGGATACCGTCTACACCTATGTTTTTAAGAGCCTTTACATAGTCTGCAACGACCTCCTGTACATACTCATTCTCGGAATTGATATCGTCCATGCCTATCTTACCGTGAGTCACCTGATAACGGTCACCATAATTGGTCACTTCACCCTCGGTATGCCAATATTCATCAGGCTGCAAGTCCTCTTGGATATTCTCGTGATTGCCTGCAAGATGGTTTGCAACAACGTCAACTACTACCTTTATACCATATGAATGTGCAGCCTCACAAAGCTCCTGAAGTTCTTCGGGAGTACCAAGTTCATTTGTACCTACCGTGAAGCCTGTCGGCTGATAGAGCCAGTACCATGCACCGACACCCTCGGAGGGCTGTACGGGTGAGGTCTGAATGGCAGAGAAGCCTGCCTTGGCGATATTCTCCATATCAGCGATAATATCCTTGTACTTCCAGTCAAAGCAGTGAAGTATGGTACTGTCCTGTATGTTTTCGACAAGACCATAATCACTGTCTGCCGCATCAGCATTCAGCATCATTGAACCTGTACATGAGAACGCTGTCACAGCCATCGCACCTGTCAATGAAATGCTCAATGCTTTTTTAAGCAAACGCTTGTTCATAGTTTATACACTCTCCTGTCTCGAAAATAATTGTATACCTGTAATTTTACCATGTTTTCTAATGCTTTTCAATTACTTTTTGAGGAATTTTTCGTAAATATTTCCGGCATCTTTTATATTCCTGATATGCGGAATGATATTCATTTTGAGTCGGCTCATATTTTCCGAAAGCTGTTTTTTCAAAGAGTGTCAGTAACTTTTCGGGAGCAGTTCCTCTTGTCGTGCTTATGTATTCCTTGAGCATTTTTACGGTATATGAATCATATTTGCCGTCTGTCGAGAAATTCAGCACCTTTATCATATGGGCATATAATTTCAATGTTTTTTCCTTCGGAGTCCTGAAGATCTGTGCAAAGCGGAAGAATATTTCAAAGATAATATCTCGGATGTATATCAATAAAATAATTATTGCTGTAATAATGATCACCCAGAAACGCTTTACGATCTCATTCAAAAGATCGTAAAGGAAATTACTGCTGTCTTCTTCCTCTTGAGGCATTACCTTGTATGACGGTACAGTAGGATCAAAGGTCAGCCAGCCTGCACCGGGGATATATACCTCCACAAAAGCATGGGCGTGTCTGTCACGGATAATAAATTCACCGTCTTCATTTTTTTCAAAAGCCGCAAATCCCTCAACATATTTGGCTGTGAGTCCGATACTTCTTGCCATTATTGTCATAGCCGTTGCATAATTCGTACATACACCTGTTTTCCCCTCGAATATGAAGTATTCAATGGATGTATCTTCGGGGATGTAGCTCTCATCATACACATATCCGTTTTGCTCAAAATACTGTTCAAGTGCAAGAGCCTTGTCGATATCGGAATGAAAGCCCGATGTTATCTCGTTGGCACGCAATTCAACTATCTGTGAAATATTATCCGTATCAGTATAATTCTGTGTTTGAAACATAAAATCATCATAAAGTCTTCGTGCGGCTTCGGAATCACTTTGGGCAAGTATCCGAAAATAGTCCTCCGAAGAAAGTCCCAATTCCTTTGCATATTCATACTGTTTCCTGTCCTGTTCGTAAAAATCGAAAGCATCATTCAAAACAGCATCCTCTTTTTTATAATACCTTCTGTATATATCCTTGTTTTCAAACTTGACATAAAAGTGCGGGCGTAATATCCCGTCATCCGTTATAGTGCCGAAAGGTGCAGGGAGATAGCTGGCAGAGAATTTGTCGCTGTACACTACACCCTGCTGTATTTCGGGTTCAATGCCTATATTGAACACTTCCTCCGCATCGCTCAAGATATTATCTGTGGAATATTCGGGATTTGATTTATAGTACATCCCGCCTTTTGAATTGACAAGAGGCACAACCTCCCAAACATCACCGTTGAACTTTTGGAATGAGCATTTTCTCAAATAATATTCCTGTTCGGAGCCGTCTGTAGCAAAATTGAACAATACACTGCCGCTGTAATTTCTCGCTCCATATCGTGGGGATGATACTTCAGGGATACCGTCGGCAGATGTACCGTCACCTGCACCGCCTGTTATTTGGGTATAGGAAAAGTAATCCGCATTTTTTTCAAACTGTGAGGTGTATGACGGCTTGGGTATCAGCATTGTTACCGTTCCCGTTATTGAAACAAATACCATAAGACTTATTATATACGGGCGATCTGTTTTGAGTATTATTTTATTTCGTTTTGTGTTGGCAGGATCAATGAGTTTATTATGTACTATAACCGAAATATACAGAAGAACTATTATGGTCACCATGACTTCGGGCATTGTTTCGGAGCGTCTTGCGTAAATTACAAACGGGAACAATATACATAGCATTACACCGAGAGTCCTGTAACGTATCTGTGTAAAGTAATATATTATTGATATGATAAAGAATCCTCCGCTGATATAAAGGGCATTGAAAAACAACGGCTGTTCCTTTTGTTCGAGGTTTCCGAAAAACCATAATACGGGTGCTTTCAGGCTGTGCAGTTGTCTTATGCCTGAAAACACAAGCATCATGCTTATAACGAATAAGGCAAATAAAATAACTGTGTATATTATACCGCCTAAAATTTTTCTTGTTTTTATCCTGTCAAAGAACGAAAAACAGAAATATTCCAATAAGAAAAAAACAATGGTATATGGTATGGCAGATGCTTTTTGCAGGGTGTATACTATCGAAAAACAAACAGATGCTCCAAGTAACATGGGCAGAATGTATGAACTGAATTTTTGACGAAATTCAGGGCTTTTTATTTTATTTTTCAAATCCGTTTTCATGACCGCCACCCACTCTCATTTTTCTTTTTTCAGCTCAAAATTTTTTGATACAGCCCACATTTCGGATGTTATCTTATTCAGCTTTGCATATTGATAATATATTAAAATTACATTTGGTATCTCTGAAACTATCTGCTCGGCAGATAAAGGATTTTTTCCTGTTGCTGTTGTGAAACAGAATATGGTTTTATTCATGCCTGTCACTTCATGCGGGACAGGTTCTTTCATTTCAACGGGTTCATAAAATGACAGCCTTTGCTGTACCGCTTCTATATCAAGATTTGTGCGGATACTGAATTTGCTCCATGAGCCTTTTTCATGTAAAAAAAATGTTGTCTCAAGCCCCTCGTGTATCAGCATATTGAATATTGCAAGCATGGCTTCTGTTACATGGTCACGTACAGAAAGAGTAAATTCATCCTCATCTTCTTTCGGCATATCAAGAAAAAATACCTGTCCCTTGGTCACAGGCAGTTCATCAAGTCTTAACATATAGATATCTCTCTTTGACGATATTTTCCAATTTATTCTTTTGATGGGATCACCGGGATGATATTCCCTGTGGTCATATCCGGGAATGCCTGTTTGAGTGAGTGCCTGTTCATCGCTTTCATCCTCATCGTCATTGTCATTGACAGAAAAAATTACGGATGACCTTAAAAAATCCGTCTGGACAGGTACATCGGGAATATCGGGATAAACCGATATTTTCAGTGTTTTGTTTAAAATTGCTTTTTTCAGTCTGAAGCGGAATATGCCGAGATAGTCGCTTATATAAGCATGGCTTATGCCTATGCTCGCACAGCCCGAATAATTTGTCTTTAAATTTATTTCCGCTGTATTTGTTTCCCTTCCTGCAAGGGACATCTGACATATATTTTTTTCGGCTGACAGTCTTTCACAACAGCTTATATATACCTCTATTATAGGGGCAGGAATAATAATATTTTTTTTTGAGCTGACTGTACAGACCAAAGCATCTCCCTTTGAGGCTGATGTTTTGTCGATTGCAATATCTATCTGTATAAAGTGCATTACTGCAAGTGTCATTCCTGCCGATATCACAAACGCACATCCCAGTGAGACCATAAGAAGTATCCCGAATGTGCCGTTGAGATAGTACATTATAGCCAATGACATAAGAATACAGCCCATATATGATAAAAATGCCCTGACATTCTGCCGTAAATTTTCTTTTGCTATTTTGTCTTTCATAGTTTATCACCCTAATTATCTGACAGGTACAGATACCGTCTTTGCAACTTCAGCCGTTATATCTTCGGAATTGGTATAAGCTGCTTTACCTTTTGCCGAAAGCATGAGTCGGTGTGAGATGACTGACGGCATGACATCCCTTACATCATCAGGAACAACATAATCCCTTCCATTTATATATGCGATAGCCTTTGCTGCCTTGAGCATTGCTATTCCTGCACGGGGGGATGCTCCCAATTTTATCAGATCGGAATTTCTTGTGGCGTTCAGCAGGTCAACTATATACTTTTTAATGCTCTCCTTACATTCGATTTTTTTAACATTTCCAATATGACTTTCAATATCATCGAGAGTCATCACAGAATCAAGTTTTTTGGTAAAGCTGTTGGTTTCGGAACGGTTTATAATGTCAAGCTCCTCCTCGGGTGAGGGATATCCCATTGATATTTTCATCATGAATCTGTCCATCTGGGCCTCGGGAAGATGATATGTACCATATGTCTCAACGGGATTTTGAGTTGCAAGCACCATAAAGGGTGATGGCAGGGACATTGTTTTTCCGTCAAGTGATATCTGATGCTCCTCCATTATTTCAAGAAGACTTGATTGAGCTTTCGGTGATGCACGGTTGATTTCATCCGCAAGAAGAAAATTACACATGGCTGCTCCCTGCTGATATTTCATCTGCTTGGTCACCGGATCTATCATTGAAAAACCTACTATATCAGACGGCATGATATCGGGCGTCAGCTGTATCCTGTTAAAATGTCCGTCAACAGAATTTGCCAACGCTGAAACAAGCCTTGTTTTTCCGACTCCCGGCACGTCTTCGATAAGTATATGACCTTCGGAAAGCATTGCTGCAATTACCATTGTTATAGCAGAACGCTTTCCTACTATTATTTTCTCGATATTTCCGATCAGGCTTTCGATCTCTTTATTCATACAAACAAAATCCTTTCTTTTTTTATTTACACTGCTTTTACGATAACACAAAAAATATTTACTGTTGTTGCTTAACAAAATAAATACAAAAAAATAACATTAAAAATTCAAAAAAGTATTAAGTAAATTTTATTTTTCCGTGCCTTTGTTTGAATAATTATTCATTTTTAAGCATTATTTAAGCAAACTTTAAATGTCATTTTAATATTTATAAAAAATATCTAATGCAAGAATCAACGTACTTAACTTGACAAATTCTCGAATAATTATTCATTTTTTACATATAAAAATTTTCTCATTCGTCTGATTATATCATAATAATAATTTTGTTGCAATCTTTTTATAGACAAAATACAAATTCGACAAATTTTGACAAAATTCACGTAAACCAAAGTGGTATAGAAATTTCATTACAATAGTTGTATAATATCCGTGAAATTAATTTTCAAAGGAGTTATCTGTTATGAAGAATACATATATTTATGAAATTACTGAACGTGAAAAGTTTGTAGAAGATATTGGTAAGATCAAATCCTATGGCATAATGATTTGCAACTCCGACAAGAATCTCGCAAAACAAAAAAATGAATCCTGTCGTGTAGACAACATTTCATCTGATTACAATAAAATTGTGGACTTCAAAAAATTGCTCGAAGAAAATGAACTTTACCCGATACACCTGCATGATGTTGTCGAAGATTTTTGG
>CACXGJ010000112.1 GCA_902767125.1 uncultured Ruminococcus sp.
CAATGATCCTACCGCCATCGTGAAGGTCAAGACGGAATACCTGAATTGTCGGGCGTTGACTCCGAGAAAGCTGGATATACACGGAGCGTTTTCGGTATGTGCATCAGTCTTTCAAAAGGCTGAACAGGAATACTGCTGTTCCATAAACGGTGATGATATTCAGCAGAGAAAGCATACCGAGCAGATAAGCTGTCTTGCAGGTATCGGTCAGCAGCAGTTTTCGATAAGTGAGGTATTGGACATAGGTCAGGGAAAAGGCTCTCCCGAAAGTATCCTCCGTTCGGAATTTTCCATAGGCATCGAAAGTGCAAAGGCACTGTCCGATAAGATCATGCTGAAGGGTGAGGCGATTTTGAGACTGCTGTATGTGACGGATATCGAGACAGGTCTTCAGGACACTATGACCTTCAATATCCCATACAGTCAGGTCATAGATTCTCAAGGAATATCCGATGTTTCACAGAATGACATAAAGCTCGAGGTCATGAACTATGATGTTTCGCTCAAATCGGAATATGATGAAAGCAGCACGCTTGTAACACTTGATGCAAAAATATGTGCAACGGTATTTGCATATGATGAGAGAAGCATAGACACCGTTGATGATGCCTATTCGACTGTGTATGAGCTGGAGATTGAGGAAAAGAACTGCAAATATTCGCATATACTTTCAATGCCCGAAAGTGACATATCCGTTAAGGATGAGGTCAAAACGGGTGATAACAGCATCGGCAAAATAATAGATACATGGTGTGACGGTATAAGCTATATAAGCAACTTTGACGGAAATACTCTGACGACAAAGGGAAAGGTGAATTGCTGTATCTTTGCAGCCGATAAGGACGGAGTACCGTTTTATATCGAGAGACCGCTTGAATTTTCAGTCGTTCCCGACATCCCGAAGGTTTTTGGAGAAATATCTGCTGATATCCGCCTGTCATGCAAGTCATTGAGCTTCAGGATAACGGGTGACAACAGCATTGAACTGAAGGCTGATCTGAAGCTGAATGGGATAGTCTTTGAAAACAAAGTATGCCGTGCGGTCACGGGAGCCTTCGGAAATGAAGATAAAAAGCGTATCAAGGACAAAAATGCAGCTTTGACTCTGTATTACGCTGATGAGGGAGAAAATCTCTGGAGCATCGCAAGACTGTACTGTACATCTGTTGAGGCAATAAAGCTCGAAAATGAACTGACAGATGATATAATACAGGCTCACAGCATGATATTGATTCCAATGTAACATTAGGAGGAGAATTTCAGTGGAAGAAATAAATATTTACAAAGACATTTCACAGCGTACCAACGGTGATATTTATCTTGGAATAGTCGGACCTGTAAGAACAGGTAAATCTACCTTCATAAAGCGTTTTATGGATACGCTTGTTATCCCGAATATCAGCAGTGATGAGCAGAGGGAAAGAGCAAATGATGAGCTGCCGCAGTCATCGGCAGGCAGGACGATCATGACAACCGAACCGAAATTTATTCCCGAAAAGGCTGTTGAGATAAAATTGGATAACAGTGCAAGTTTTCGTGTAAGAATGATAGACTGTGTAGGCTATATAGTACCGAGTGCATTGGGCTACATAGAAGACGAGTCGCCCCGAATGGTCAAGACACCATGGTTTGAAGAAGCGATACCGTTTGATATGGCAGCGGAAATAGGTACAAAAAAAGTTATAACAGACCATTCCACAATAGGACTTGTCATAACAACTGACGGTTCTATCAGTGATATCGGCCGTGAGGAATATGAGGATGCCGAAGAAAGAGTAATAGAGGAGCTTCGTCAGATAAACAAGCCGTTTATAATCCTGCTCAATTCCACCGATCCAAAATCGCAGCCGGTACGGCTGTTAGCCAAAAAATTGAGTGACAAATACGGTGTTCCTGTTGAGCCTGTAAGCTGTATGGAGCTGGATGAAGATGAGATAAAAAGGATACTTGCAAGAGTATTGTTTGAATTTCCCGTCAGGGAAATAAAGGTAGATATGCCCCGATGGGTAAGCTCACTTGAGAAAAGCCATTGGTTGAGAAGCGAGGTTTTCTCGGTGATACAGTCGAGTGCGGGAAGGGCTGAAAAAATTCGTGAGGTCAGTGACATTGCCGACAGTATATCAGCCTGTCAGTATATAAGCCTTGCCGAAACAAGTGAAGTTGATCTTGGAAAAGGTCATGCACGACTCAAGGTTGAGCTTGAACCGAGCTTGTTTTATAAGGTTCTCGGAGAAAAAACAGGCTTTGAGGTTGAGGATGAGGGCGGTCTGCTTGATTCGATGACAGAGCTTTCACAGATAAAAAAGCGTTTTGAAAAGGTTCAGGAGGCTTATAATGATGTGTGTGAAACAGGCTATGGGATAGTAATGCCATCAATGGAGGAACTGACACTTGAAGAACCTGAAATAATTAAACAGGGAGGACGTTACGGCATAAGACTCCGTGCAAATGCCCCGTCGGTTCACATGATGAAAACCACCATAAAAACAGAGATAACTCCGATAGTAGGCTCGGAGCAGCAGTCGGAGGAATTGGTATCATATCTTCTTCGGGAATTTGAGGAGGATCCTTCAAAGATATGGGAATCAAATATATTCGGAAAATCCCTTCATGAACTTGTCAACGAGGGATTGCACAATAAGCTGTACAGAATGCCTGCCGATGCAAGGAACAAAGTCCGTGAAACAACTGAAAGGATAATAAATGACGGATGCAACGGATTGATATGTATAATCCTGTAAGATGCTCGTATATGCTAAAAAATGATTGACTATTTGTCATGAAATATGTATAATTATGTAAGAAATAAAAAAATCGGGAGGCTAAAAAGTATGTTTTTAAGTCAGTTGAGCGAAAGTAATAAGGAGCTTTTTTTGAATCTGTGCGGTCATGCGGTAATGGCAGATGATGTTGTTGAGCCTGAAGAAATGGAATATCTTGCATTGTGCTGTCATGAAATGGAAATACCCAACCAACTCCCTGATATAAGTACATCACTTGATGATATATTGGCGGAGATATCAAAGAGTGCTACTCCTTATGAGAAAAATATCATTGTATTTGAATTGATGCTTTTATTCAAGTATGACGGCAGCTATGACATAGAAGAAAAGCTGTTTATGAGACCTGTTATGGAAAAATTCGGCATAACGATCGAAAAGCATGATGAGATGGCGAAAATGGCAAATAGATATATAACACTGTATAATGATATTTGCGGTTTGCTGAATGTCTGATATGATATAATGATCTTTGGTGTGCCGGGCAGAAATGTCCGGTGCATTTTGTTTTTTTGATAAATTTGTTGATATAACTGTTAAGATGTGTTAAAATAAATTGAATATCTTAATTTTATTTTTGGGTGATGTAATGTATATAAATGTAATAGGGGCAGGGCTTGCAGGATGTGAGGCGGCATGGCAGATAGCAAAGCGTGGTATCAATGTCAGGCTTTTTGAAATGAAGCCCCGTAAAATGACACCTGCTCATAAAAGCAAAAATTTCGCCGAGCTTATCTGTTCAAACTCACTCAAGGCAGACAGGATAGAAAGTGCAGCAGGACTTCTTAAGGAGGAAATGCGTCGGATAGGCTCTTTGCTGATGGAATGTGCTGATAAATGCCGTGTACCCGCAGGAGGTGCATTGGCTGTTGACAGGGATATATTTTCGTCAATGGTCACGGAAAAAATAAGAACTCATCCGTTGATAGAGGTCATCGAAGAAGAAGTGACGGATATACCGAATGATACTGTAACTGTAATTGCAACAGGACCTTTGACAAGTGATGCTTTAGCGGAAAGGATAATAGAGCTGTGCGGAGGCTCGCTTCATTTTTTTGATGCGGCAGCACCTATTGTGACATCAGAAAGCATTGATATGGAATGTGCATTTACAGCATCAAGATATGACAAAGGCGGAGATGACGCATATATCAACTGTCCCATGAGCAAAGAGGAATATGAGAATTTCCATACCGAACTTGTATCCGCTGAACGATCTCCAAGGCATGACGTGGATGTACAGAATCCGAAGGTATATGAGGGCTGTATGCCTGTTGAGATACTTGCTCAAAGAGGTCTTGATACACTCCGATTCGGTCCCATGAAGCCTGTCGGACTTCGTGATCCGAGAACAGGTCACAGACCTTGGGCTGTTCTTCAGTTGAGGACTGAAAATGCAGATAAAACTATGTATAACCTTGTGGGATTTCAGACAAATTTGAAATTCCCCGAACAAAAAAGAGTTTTCGGCATGATACCTGCCCTTAAAAATGCGGAATTTGTCAGATACGGAGTCATGCACCGAAATACCTTTCTTGATTCACCGAGGGTTTTAAATTCGGATTTTTCGCTGAAAATCAATCCAAATATATTCTTTGCA
>CACXGJ010000113.1 GCA_902767125.1 uncultured Ruminococcus sp.
AAATAAAAATTGTTTCACGTGAAACACTCTAATAAGTGTGGAGTGAGAAGTGATGAGTGAAAAACGATGTTATTTTACTTGTCATTTCTTGCTCCTCACTTGTAACTTGTAAAATGTTTCACGTGAAACATTTTATTATTTACTGTACAAATCTATTTCTTTGTATTATAATATGGAGTGAAATTATTTGGAATGAGGATTGATATATTATGAAGTTTTTAGCAGGTGAATTTGATGTTGCTGTCATAGGTGCAGGTCATGCAGGCATTGAAGCTGCTCTTGCCGCAGCAAGACTTGGATGTAAAACTGCCGTGTTTACTATAAATATGGATGCTGTAGGAAACTGTCCCTGCAACCCATCAATCGGCGGTACAGCAAAAGGTCATCTCGTAAGGGAAATAGATGCCCTTGGCGGTGAAATGGGAAAGGCTGCTGATGAATGCTTACTCCAGATTCGTATGTTGAACAGAGGTAAAGGTCCTGCTGTCCATTCATTAAGAGCTCAAATTGACAGGCGTGCTTACAGCACTCGTATGAAGCATACTCTTGAATTACAGGAAAATCTTGAACTGCATCAGGCGGAAATCACAGATCTTCAAAAAACTGATGATGGAAGATGGATAATGACTACCCGTCTTGAAGCTCAATATATTGCAAAGGCGGTTATTCTTGCGACTGGTACTTATCTGGGGGGAAAAATCTATGTAGGGGATGTTTCTTATGAAAGTGGTCCTGATGGTATGTTCCCATCAAAATATCTTCCTGATGCTCTTGAAAAATTAGGTATGTCAATAAGAAGATTTAAAACCGGCACGCCTGCACGTGTTCTCAAATCAAGTATCGATTTTACTGATTTGGAGGAACAATGCGGCGATGAACCCGTTGTGCCTTTCTCATATGAAACCGAAAATCCGAAGCAAAACAAAGTTAAATGCTATGTAAGCTGGACTAATGAAAAAACTAAAAAAATTATTCTCGACAATATTCATCGTTCACCTATGTACAGCGGTAAAATTGAGGGTATCGGTCCACGTTACTGTCCCAGCATTGAAGACAAAATAGTTCGTTTTTCCGACAGACAGAGACATCAGTTATTTATCGAACCATGCGGGATGGATACAGAAGAAATGTATTTGCAGGGAATGTCATCCTCACTTCCGGAGGATGTACAAATAGATTTCTACCGCTCTATAAAAGGTCTTGAGCATTGCATTGTTATGCGTCCGGCTTATGCAATAGAATATTATTGTGCTGACCCTGTACAAATGAATAAAACCTTGGAATTCAGAGATTTTCCTGGATTGTACGGTGCAGGGCAATTCAACGGCAGTTCCGGCTATGAGGAAGCTGCTGCACAGGGATTAGTTGCCGGTATAAATGCAGCTCTAAAAATACATGGAAAACCTCCTATGATACTTGACAGAGCTGGTTCTTATATAGGAACACTCATTGATGACCTTGTTACAAAAGGCTGTAACGATCCTTACAGAATGATGACTTCAAGAAGTGAATACCGTCTTATTCTTCGTCAGGATAACGCTGATACAAGAATAACTCCTATCGGTCGTGAGGTAGGACTTATTGATGATGAACGTTGGAAAAAATTTACCTTAAAACAGCAACTTATAAAACAGGAAATCCAAAGAGTACGTAAAACTGTTATTTCACCTTCTGAAAAACTGAATGACATACTTCGTGAACACAATACTTCTGAAGTCCATACAGGAGTAAGACTTATTGATCTGTTGAAACGTCCCGAACTTTCCTATGACATTCTTAAAGAAATTGATACAGACCGCCCTGAACTGAATGCAAATATATTTGAGCAAATCGAAGTAGAAATAAAGTATGAGGGATATATAAAAAGGCAGCTTGTTATAATAGAACAGATACGAAAGCTTGAAAATAAGCTTTTGCCAAGTAATATAAACTATTTGCAAATAGATGGTCTCAGTCTTGAAGCAAGGGAAAAGCTAAACAGAGTTCGTCCGGAAAATATAGGTCAGGCAAGCCGTATTTCAGGAGTAAGCCCGTCTGATATATCTGTACTTATAATATATCTTGCCTCACTCAAAAACAAGGAGATAAAAAATGCTGATACAAATTCTTGAAAAGTGGTGCAGGGAAAATAGTATTTCCATCAGCGATAGTCAAATATCTGCATTTGAAATATATGCAGATATGCTGATCGAATGGAATAAAAAGATGAATCTGACAGCGATCACCGAGGAAAATGAAATTGCTGTCAAGCACTTCATTGATAGTCTTTCGGTACTTAAATACATTGATATCAAACAAAATGCAACTATGATTGATATCGGTACAGGTGCAGGATTTCCGGGAATCCCACTTAAAATTGTCCATCCTGATATCAATCTCACACTTCTTGACAGTCTTAATAAAAGATTGATCTTTCTTAATGAGGTCAGCAGAGCTATCAATATAAAGGTTGATATTATTCATGCCCGTGCCGAAGATTTGAGCCAAAAACCTGAATACAGGGAAAAATTTGATTATGCTGTTTCAAGGGCTGTTGCAAACTTACCGTCACTCTGCGAATATTGCATTCCTTATGTAAAAAAGGGCGGTATGTTTATATCAATGAAAGGCTCTGATGGTGAAAAGGAGCTTGAGCTTGCTAAAAATGCTGTTGAGTTATTGGGTGGAAGGTCAAATAATATTTATAAATTTAATCTCCCCGATAACAGCAACCGTACTATTATAACCATCTCAAAAATTGGTTCTACTCCGTCAAAATATCCACGCCGTGGAACAAAAATATCTAAAAATCCTCTTTAAGAAATGTTTCACGTGAAACATTTTTTGCATATTCAAAAGCCGTCAGATAAAAAATATCTGACGGCTTTAAAATATATGTGCTTTTTACAGATTCAGGCAGTAAGTCCATCATTATGACCATTTGTTAATTTTGGAATCTTTACAACATATTCTATAAAGTCTTCATTTTCAGTTTGGATTTTTATCGCCGGTATACCTGAATCACGCATCGTGTCAACAGCATGGTTGATCGTATTCTCAAATATTCTTATGTCTTTTATTACTGCTTTTTGACGTTGGCTTTGCTGTCGTTGAAGCTTACTTTTTTTTAGTATATCATTTATATATTCTTCTGACTGTGAAACATTCATATTATTTTCTACTATCTCGCTTAATACGATTCGCCTTTCGGCTTTATCGGTAATTTTTAATATTGCCTTTGCATGACGTTCAGTCAGGTGTGACTTCAGGATAATATTCCTTTCTTCATATCCTAAATCAAGCATTTCAAGCTTAGCTGAAATAAATGATGGTCTTTGACCTATTTGCAGTGCAAGCTCCTGTTTGCTTATATGGGAGTTTGACATGATATTATTTATTATCTCTGCTTCTTCAAAAAAATTCAGCTCGCTTCTGTGAAGGTTTTCTGTCAGCGAAAAAACCGTTGCCTGTTCATCTGTACACGAAACTATCATACATGGTACTGTCACACATCCACACATTGCTGCAGCCCTTAATCTCCTTTCGCCGGAGATTAATTCAAATTCCATATTACTTGTTTTTCTTACTGTCAGTGGTTGAAGTATGCCGTTTTTTTCTATGCTCTCGGCAAGCTCCATAAGCTGATCACGGCTGTATATCCTTCTTATCGGATATCTCCTCGGCTTTATCTGAACAAGAGGAATTTCAAGCACTTTTCTGTTGACCGGATTGTTAAACAGCATATCGCACCTACTCCTTTCACTAATAATATTATATAAAAAAAATTTTACATCTTTTGTCGCTTATTGTTTTGAGTTGAAATATTTTTTTGAAAAAATTTTTTTCTCCCCATCGGAAAATTGTTTCACGTGAAACAATTTTTATGTTGATATTAATTTGTTTGAGTGGTATAATGAATCTTACAGTTATGTTTTGTTTTTGAGAGGAGAAAAAAATTTATGGGGAAAATCATTGCTGTTACTAATCAAAAGGGTGGTGTAGGAAAAACTACTACAGCTGTCAATACAGCTGCTGGTATAGCTAAACTCGGTTATAAAGTTCTTTTGATAGATACTGATCCTCAAGGCAACGCTACAAGTGGTGTTGGGATAGATAAGCGTACAGTCAGATACTCGGCATACAGTATTATGATAGATGATGTTCCGTCAGCCGATGCTGTCATACATACTTCTTTTGATAATCTTGATATTATCCCATCTAGTATAGATCTTGCTGCAGCTGAACTTGAATTGGCTGATTCTGAACATAGGGAGTCTAAACTCAAAAACTCCGTTGCACTCATAAAGTCGGATTATGATTATATATTTATAGATTGTCCGCCTTCTTTGGGACTTATTACTACAAATGCTCTTTGTGCGTCTGATACTATATTGGTTCCCATACAGCCTGAATATTATGCTCTTGAAGGCTTATCACAACTTATTGCCACTGTAAGACTTATAAAAAGAAAATATAATCCCTATCTTGAAATAGAGGGTGTACTTCTTACAATGTACGACGGAAGACTTAATTTAACTCAACAGGTCGTACAGGAGGTTAAAAAATTTTTTCCGAAGAAGGTTTTTTCAGCAGTCATTCCAAGAGGAGTCAGACTTTCTGAAGCTCCGAGTTTCGGTATGCCTGTAATGTACTTTGACAAGTCCTGTAAGGGAGCAGCAGCATATATGGAGCTTTCAAAAGAAATTACCGAAAATAACAAGTGAATCAAATGAGGTGAAAAAATGGCAGTAAAAAAAGGCGGTCTTGGAAAAGGATTGAGTGCGATCTTTTTGGAGAATGACAATGAAAATACAGGAAGTACAGTTTTGCCAATATCCGAGATAGAGCCTAATCGTTCACAGCCAAGACACGATTTTAATGAAGAAAGCTTGAGAGAGCTTGCGGATTCAATTGCCGCACATGGTGTGCTTCAGCCCCTGCTTGTAAGACCTATGCCCGAAGGAGGTTATCAGCTTGTGGCAGGCGAAAGACGTTGGCGTGCAAGCCGTATGGCAGGATTATTTGAAGTGCCTGTTGTGATAAGGGAAATGACTGATTCAGAGATGATGCAGATATCTATGATAGAAAACCTGCAAAGGGAAAATTTGAATCCTGTCGAGGAAGCTATGGGCTATAGGATCTTGATCAATGAGTATGGGCTTACACAGGAAGAAATTTCAAGATCCGTCGGAAAAAGCAGACCTGTTATTGCGAACGCTTTGAGGATCCTGTCATTGCCTTCAGAAATTATTGAAATGGTAAGATCGGGTGATATATCAGCAGGTCATGCAAGGGCTTTACTGGGATTTTCGGACAAATCAGAGCAGCTGATTGTCGCAAGGTCTGTAAAAACCAAAGACCTGACTGTAAGGGATATCGAAAAGCTTGCAAGGAATTCCCAAAAGCCTGAAAAGAGAGAAATGGAAATATCACATGAAAATACCTTTTACGGTGAAGTAGAACTTGCACTTAAAGAGTATTTGAAAAGGAAAGTAAAGGTCATTGGCAAAGGTGAAAAGGCAGGTATTTTGCAGATAGAATTTTATGATGAAGAAGACCTTGCAGAAATTGCAAGACTTTTTGCAGGAAATTAGTGGAATATTTTTATAATATGTGGTATAATTATTTCCGCAGAATTTTTA
>CACXGJ010000114.1 GCA_902767125.1 uncultured Ruminococcus sp.
AAAGGAAGAAAAGCAGGAAGAACAGAAAATAGAGCCTCCTGTATTCGACTTCACAGGCGAAGATGATGAAAAGGAAGAAAAGCAGGAAGAACAGAAAATAGAGCCTCCTGTATTCGACTTCACAGGCGAAGATGACGAAAAGGAAGAAAAGCAGGAAGAACAGAAAATAGAGCCTCCTGTATTCGATTTTACCGATGAGGAAGATGTGAAGAAAGAGGAAGAAAAAGAACCCGAAAAATCTCCCGAAGTGCAAAAGACCGAGCAGCAGCCCGTTCAGCCGAATCCGTGGGGACAGCCGATGACACCGCAGGGAGTCGATCCTACTCAACAGCCGCAGATGCCGTGGGGATACAATCCGTGGATGCAGATGCCGCAGCAGGGAGCAGATCCTACTCAACAGCCGCAGATGCCATGGGGATATAATCCGTGGATGCAGCAAATGCCAAATCAGCAGATGCCGAATCAGCCAATGCCAAATCAGCAGATGCCGAATCAGCCAATGCCAAATCAACCTGTCCAGCCTTCAAAGCCCGCTGAAGATGAGCCTAAAAAAGAAGATGCCCCTGTTCAGACTGATATAAAAGAAGAAGCTCCTGCCAAGTCCGTTGAGATACCTACGGATACTGCCGAAGCAAAATCAGAAGAAAAGCCTGTTGAGAAGCCTGAAGAAAAAGAAAAGGCATTTGAAGATCTCAAAACATTTACCGTTAATGATATACAAAATGTTGCCGCAAAGCGTATAGTTGTACCTGATGGCTATCAGGCAGTAGGTGATGCAGTCTTTTCGGGAAATGAGCAGGTAGAGTCTATCGAATTGCCCGAAGGTCTCATAAGAATAGGCGAAAGAGCCTTTGAAAACTGCAAGAAGCTCATGACAATAAACATCCCGTCATCAGTACAGGATATAGGCAGAGGAGCATTTTCGGGATGCAAGTCCTTACAGAAGCTCGAACTTAATTCCAATATAAAGAGAATAAGACAAAGTACATTCAGCGGATGTGAAGTCCTCAAGGATTTTGCAATACCGAGCAGTGTACAGGGACTTGGCAGACACGCTTTCCTCAATTGTGAGGCAATTACAGAAATAATCATTCCCGATGGTGTTGGTGAGCTGCCCGAAAATGTGTTCAGCGGATGCCGTTCACTTAAGACCGTAAAGGTTCCCGAAAGTGTTTTGAATATAAGAAAGAATGCTTTCAGTTGGTGTGAGGCACTGACAACTGTCAATATACCTGAAGCAGTTACAGAGATAGAGGATGGTGCATTTACAGGCTGCAGCTCTCTGAAAACTGTCAATATACCTCAAAAGCTCAAATCCATCGGCTACGGTTCATTCAGTAAGTGCGGAAATTTGAGATCACTTATACTTCCTGATACAGTCGATAATATAAGTGCAAATGCGTTCAACGGCTCAAACAGGACTCTTGTTGTAAGATGCTCGCATGACAATAAATATGTCAAGCATTATTGCAGGATGAATCGTGTAAAGTGCAAGGATATTGAAACAGAAGAATGATATTACAGCTATAAAAAATAAAGGCGGCAGGCATATTGTTTATATGTCCTGTCGCTTTGATAATTATTTTTTTGAGAAAGGAGTGAAACGATTATGAAGTATTTTAGTGATGAGCAGATCAATGAGATGAAGCAGCGTGTCCGGACAGAATTTTCTCCGAAGTCAAGAGCAGTGTACATGATGTATGTGAACAGGATAGAAGAACTGAACAGGAAATATGACGAAGGAACTGCAAGCAGCAAAGAGCTTTTGCAGGCAATGACCGAGCTGCAGAGCTTTTCCGAAAGATATGTTCCTCATAACAGTGTCGAGGATAAGAATGATGAAGATGCGGATGCATATGAATACGAGAATTATGATTTCCGTCCCCATGCTTTATAAGTGTGAAAGGTGAGGAGTGATGAACGGGAAAAACAATACTCCTCACTTCACACTCCTCACTCCTCACTTTATCAAGTCTTTTATGACCTCACCTGCAATTATAAGTCCCACTGCCGACGGGACAAAGGCGATACTTGCAGGTGTCATTTTTTTTGTGATCTCATCGTATGCTTTTATGTGAGGCTCTATGGGAGGCTCTTTTGAATATACTACCTTCAGTTTTTTTATTCCACGCTGTTTGAGTTCCTTTCGCATGACACGTGCAAGCGGGCATACGGATGTTTTGTATATATCCGAAACTTCAAAAAGTGTCGGATATAATTTATTTCCTGCTCCCATTGATGAGATGATGGGGGTATTGCTTTTATCCGCCTGCATGACAAGCTGAAGCTTTCCGCTGACGGTGTCTATTGCATCGACTATATAGTCGTACTGTGAAAAGTCGAATATATCAGCCGTTTCGGGTGTGTAGAATATGTTATATGTATTTACTTTTATGTCGGGGTTTATGTCCTCTGCACGAGCCTTTGCAGCTTCAGTCTTATATTTCCCGACAGTCGAGGAAAGGGCGATTATCTGCCTGTTGATATTTGAAACGCTGACGGTATCACGGTCAATAAGATCAAGAGTGCCGATACCGCTTCTTGCGAGTGCCTCCACAACATAGCCTCCGACACCGCCTATGCCGAATACGGCTACACGGGAGTTTGCGAGCTTTTGAAAGTTTTCCGTTCCGATAAGCATTTCAGTTCTTGAAAATCTGTTTTCCATAAAAAATCTCCTGTATGTTTTTTAGATAAATTATACATGATTGTTTCCTGATATTGCAATATTTTTTTCGTGACAAATCAAAAATTATGTAGTATAATCATGTTTAGTGTAGAAAATAATTATCGGGAGATGTCTGAAAGTGAAGGATCTTGGAAACGTAGTCGGTATGACATATTTATCAAGAAAATTGGAAGAGGATCTGTTGGCAGCTTCGGGTATGGCACTTGGCTTAAAAAATCTTTTTGCAAAGGATACCGCTGAATTTGTAAGTGTCAAGTACAGTGAGGAACAGGATTCTGTTCCGACACTTGAAAATAACGGTATGACCAAAAAGATAAATGACTATGCTTTTTTTGACAAGCCCGAACCGACTCCACGCAAAAAATGGGAACACTGAAAAAATACGAAAACCGTCTGTAATAAAATACAGGCGGTTTTCGTTTCCCCTAAATAAAACACAATGTACGCCATTGACAGTCAAGGCATACAGTTGCAAGCTGTTTTGGGCTGATGACTCTTTCAAAAGCGAGTTTTTTCAGCTCACTCCATCTTATCGTATCACCAAACTGCATGTCATATTTTTCAAGACATCTTTTGTCAATCAGATCAACTTTTTTATTATCTATGCAAATGCCGTTTATATTATTCGGACAGTTTTCACAGATAATATCACAATGCTCTGTGAGCGTCAGAACAGGCTCTTCCTTTTCGAGAATGTCTATGATTTCCGTCATTGCCTCGACAAATCCACGATTGTATCCCTTTCCGCAAAAGAACTGTATACATAGGCTGTGGTGCGGTCTTAATTCAAATTTTAATGATCTTGTCAAGGCGGTTCACCAACACAGTTGCAACAGCTATTTTTGCAAGGTCAAACAGAAGATAAGGGAATATGCATAGGCTCAATGCACCTGCCATATCTATCGGTTCGACTGTTTGGGTATATACTATCATAAACCATACAGTTCCAAAGGCATAGCATACAGCCAATCCAAGTATCATTGACACTGCAAGCACCCATATTTTTTTTCCGAGTTTGTCACACATAAAGCCTACAATGAGTGCGGTGAATATAAAGCCTATGATATATCCGCCCGTCATTCCGAAAAGTACGCCCAATCCGCTTGAAAATTCCGCAAACACAGGTATACCGATTATCCCGAGAAGCATGTACACAATAACACTCAAAGTCCCTCTCCTCCAGCCGAGGATACCTCCTGTGATAAATACAGCCAGTGTTTGCAAAGTAAACGGTATTCGGGTAGGTATATATATTTGAGAGCATACAGCGATCATAGCTGTAAATACCGATATATATACCAGATCAAGCAATGCTTTATTGTTGTGCTTTCTGACATTTTCTGCATTCAAATCATTATCAATTCCTTTCCTTTTCTATGATATTATTATATTACAATATGTGCGGATTGTCAACCGATAAACAAAAAAACAGTTGACAATTGATTCTAAATTTATGTTGAGATTTGATAATATTTGTGATATAATAATTTTGTATCAATGAGTATCAGCGGGGGTGTTTTGTGATGTCTGAATCTTCAGCAACAAAAAAAGCTATATCCGAGGGCTTTAAGAAAACAATGTCTAAAAAGCCCTTTGAAAAAATAACTATATCCGATATAACAGCGGAATGCGGTCTTAACCGTCAGACCTTTTACTATCACTTTCAGGATAAATATGAGCTTTTGAACTGGATATTTTACAGTGATATCATAAGCCCTTTCAAAGATGATCTTACCATTCAGAATTGGAGTGAGCAGTTGCTTCAGATACTTCGTATATTCAAGCAAAATGCTAAATTTTATACAAATGCCATAAATACTCCCTACGGAGGTGAATTTAGAAATTATTTTATCAGTGTAATAGTAAAAATAACAGATAATATTCTTTCTCAAATAACAGATGGCTATGAAGTAAATGCAAATGATCTTAAATTTATATCAGAGTTTTTTGCCTATGGGATAGCAGGAAGTATAGTTAAATGGGTACGGACGGGCATGAAAGAAAGTCCCGAAAATATAGCCGTACAGATGAAAAGTCTTGTAGATGGCTGTAAGAGCTTTGTTATTGAGAGATATTTCAGATAAAAAAGGTATGCACACAAGTGCATACCTTAATTTTTTTATCAGATGTTTTCGATGTTCCTCTCTATGTCAACGTCGGCATCATAATCAATGCCGTCTGAATTGAATCCGAAAAGCTTGTAAAAATCTTCATGGTAGCCGTTCAAATCAGCGTGTGTTTCGAGATTATCGCTTGAAATTTCGTTCCATAATTTATTGACGGCAGTCTGTACACTTTCAGCCATTTCCCAATCGTCCATTCTGATACGACAAGGTTCGTCCGTTTCAGCATTATTTTTTGTGAGCTTTGTATTGAAAAGTCTGCACATCTGTTCGATGCAGCCTTCATGAACTCCCTGTTCCTTCATTACCTTATAGAGAATGGATATATACAGCGGAACTATCGGGATAGCTGCACTTGACTGTGTAACAAGGGCTTTATTTACGGAGATGTATGCTTTTATGCCGTCATCGTTATTTGTGATAGCCTTTGCTGTTTCAAAGAGATGATCCTTTGCTTTGCCGATAGAGCCGTCAGCATACATCGGATGGGTTATTTCGGGACCTATATATGAATAGGCAACTGTCACAGCATTTTCCTCGATGGCATCGGCAGACTTAAGGGCATTTATCCAATCCTGCCAGTCTTCACCGCCCATGACCTTTACGGTAGCAGTTATTTCATCTTCACTTGCAGGCTCAACTGTTATATCGCTGACTATATTGTTTTTCAGGTCAATGGTCTTGTTTGTATAAGGCTCACCGACTGTTTTCAGAACAGAGCTGTAAACCGTACCGTCAGGCATGGTTCTTCTTGGAGCAGCAAGACTGTATATTACCATATCGACCTTTCCCATATCTTTTTTGATTATGTCGATGACCTTTTCTTTTACTTCCTTTGAATAAGCGTCACCGTTCACAGTCTTTGCATAAAGCCCGTCAGCGTGAGCAAAGGCTTCAAAAGCGGCTGTATTGTACCAGCCCGCACTTGCAGTTCTGGAACCGTTTGCAGGTTTGTCAAAGATGACTCCGAGAGTTGCCGCCCCGAATGAATAAGCAACAGTTATTCTTGAAGCAAGACCGTATCCCATTGATGAGCCTATAACAAGGACTTTTTTAAATCCCTCGGCATGAGGCTGTGACTTGACATAGTCAATTTGTGATTTTACGATAGCCTTACAGCCTTCGGGGTGAGCAGTAGTGCAAATAAATCCTCTTACCTTTGGTTTAATTATCATTTTAAAAACTCCTTTTTTAAAAATTTTCATTGATGAAATCAACGTTTTCATTAAAAATAGCTTTGGTTTCGGGGGTACGTTCACCCAAAGCACCGTATGCATGAAATGCCCCGTCAAGCTGTATTGTCTTTACACTGACGTTGGATTTTTCAAGAAGTGAATCAAGTGTAAGCGAGTCAGCCAAGAGCGTTTCATGGCTTTCACAGGTTATAAAGGTTGTCGGGAAACCGTTGAAATCTCCATAAAATGGAGAGACATCATATTTTTTGGGATCGGCATCACCGACATAAATAGCAAAGGAATTTTTCTTTCCTGTATATTTTACTATAATATCATTGTTTATATCTGCATTGATGCTTCTGTCTATCTGACCGCTCAAGTCAATAACAGGTGAATGTAAAACGATACATGACGGAAGCCTGCTTTTTTTCTCTTTAAGCCTCAAAGTAAGTGCAACAGCAAGGTTACCGCCTGCACTGAGTCCCATTATACATATTTTTCTTTGGGGATTTTCGGTTATAAGCCCGTTATATACCTTTTCACATTCATCAAGGGCAATGGGGTATTTATTTTCGGGGGAAACAGAATACTCAACGGCATACACTGTACAGCCGAGTTTTTCCGCAAGAGTTTCGACATAAGCCCTCTCGTAAGGAAACATTTTTAATACAAACGCTCCGCCGTGAAGAAAAATAACTATATTATCACTTTTCTTTTCCTTGGGCTCTGTGACCTCGACCTCAACACCGTCAATATTCTTCTTGGAAAATGTTATATTCGGATTTTTGGTTCTTTCAGTTTCCCTTTTCTCCAGAAAAGCCCTTGCCTTTTTCAAATTATCCAAATTCATGTCATTTCCCATAGACATATTTGCAAACATTTTTTTTACCGCAAACAACACTACCTTCATTTTAATGCTCTTTGCTTTCCTTGTTTCCACTGCCATAAATCATACCTCTATAAATTGATTTTAATACGAAGATTATTTTAGCACAAAAATTATTTCAGTTCAATATATTCTCCCTTTTCATCAGGATTATTTTTGAATATCCTGTCGGTACCGTCCGAGCTTATATAGAGTCTTTGAACAAGGTCTATTGAGTCTGTAAATTCTATTTTGGGTGTCACGATATAGCAGTTCACGGAGTCAATATCAATTGTTTCGTATGAAAATTCAAATACATACTGTGGGAGAGTATATTCAAGCTGAAGATTTTTGTCGGCAAGAACCTTCAATGCTTCACATGGCTGGACTTTTGCGTCGGGGAAAAGCTCCCTGAAATCCTTGTCATTTTCGGAAGCGTTTTGTTGTACCTTGTCATAGTAGCCGAGCCAGTTTTTTGTAAGTACCACTTCACCGTCACATGATACAAGTGTATTGTTTCCGACAAAGACCTTTTTATCATCCTTTTCGGAATAGAAGTAGATGGAGTAATACATTCTGTTATAATATTCGACTGTATTGAAATAGTATTTTTTAAAATACCTTGCACCTTGAGGCAGTTGCAGGTCATTCATATCACAGGTATCGAGTATTTCACAGGCTTTTTCAAAGCTGATGCTTTCTTCGGGTGCGGAGACGGTTTTATTTTCATTTCTGTTTATGAGCGATGTCTGATGCGTACCGCCATCGCTCGGTGTAATTATGGTACTGCTGCCCTCTGCTGATGTACTGCCGCTGTTTTCGGGAGACGGCAGCTTCTCGTCACAGCCGCTCAAGGCTGCTATAAATGCGGCTGATATCAAAACACATAAAATTTTTTTCATAAAGAATACTCCTTTTATCTTCTTATTCGCAAAGCATTATCAATTTTTCCTTGTCGAGAATTTCTATGGATTTGTAGCCTGTTTTGATTATATTGTCCTTCACAAGCTGAATAATTATTTTACTTACGGTAACTCTTGTCACGCCAATGATATTGGCAATCTCCTCATGAGTAGTGGTGACCTTTCGCTGATCGGGATTTTTGAGTGACTGTATGAGAAAACGTGCGATGCGTCCTTTTGCACTGACAAAGGTCATATTATCCAATCTTGATTCGAGCTTCAATATGGTTTTTGCCTGTAAGCTGAATATCTCGAAGGCTGTTTCGGGATCATCCTTTATTATTTTTGTGAGCATATCCTTATTGACGGATATTATTTCACAGTCTGTAACAGCCCTTGCCGATGACATTCTCGACTGATTCTCAAAAAAATCGGCTTCTCCGAAAATTTCTCCCTTGAATACAACTGATAATATTTTTTCAAAGCCGTTTTCCGATGTGATAAATATCTGTACAGTACCGCTCTTTAAGTAGTAAAAGTATCCCGAATCTTCGTCCTGATTGTATATTATGGCATTTTGCTCAACAGTCCTCGGAGCAGTTATTTCTTTAAACATTTCGGATAAATTTTTTTTGACTTCCACCATTATTACCTCCCTAAAAAAGTTTATCATAATTTGAGGATTTTTTCAACTTAACGTGAAGGATTCTCCTAAAATAGTTTGTTATTTCTTGACAGACCAAATGCTGTTATGATATCATAATAGCTGAATGATATTAAAATGGATTATAGCACAAAACATAAGTAAAAAGTTGTGC
>CACXGJ010000115.1 GCA_902767125.1 uncultured Ruminococcus sp.
GATGCAAAATCAAGCTAATTTGAAATTATTGTATTGCAATATTTGGGAAAGTGTGTTAAAATTCAGTCATACATTTTTTTTGGAGTGATTTTAAAATGAAAAATACGGAAAAAACTATGGATAAAATTGTCGCTCTCTGCAAAGGCAGAGGCTTTGTATATCCCGGTTCCGAAATTTACGGCGGTCTGGCTAATACATGGGATTACGGTCCTTTGGGTTCGGCTCTTAAAAACAATATCAAAAACGCATGGCTCAAAAAATTCGTTCAGGAAAATAAATATAATGTTGGTCTTGATTCGGCTATCCTGATGAATCCTCAGACATGGGTGGCTTCGGGTCATCTCGGAGGATTTTCAGACCCTCTGATGGACTGCCGTGAATGTAAGACCCGTCACCGTGCGGATAATCTTATCGAGGATTTTGACGGCACAAATGTTGCAGGCTGGTCAAATCAGCAGATGATGGACTATATCAAGGAAAAGTCTATCCCCTGTCCAAACTGCGGCAAGCATAATTTCACCGACATCCGTCAGTTCAACCTCATGTTCAAGACATTTCAGGGTGTTACCGAGGACAGCAAAAGCGAATTGTATCTCCGTCCCGAGACAGCACAGGGCATATTCGTAAACTTCGCCAATATTCAGCGTACAAGCCGTAAAAAAGTACCTTTCGGCGTTGCACAGATAGGTAAATCTTTCAGAAATGAAATTACTCCGGGTAATTTCATCTTCCGTGTACGTGAGTTTGAACAGATGGAGCTTGAATTTTTCTGCAAGCCCGGTACCGATCTTGAATGGTTCGATTACTGGAGAAGCTTCTGCCGTGACTGGCTCTATTCTCTTAATATCAAGCCCGAAAATCTCCGTCTGCGTGACCACTCTAAAGAAGAACTTTGCTTCTATTCAAAGGCTACAACCGATTTTGAATATATGTTCCCGTTCGGCTGGGGTGAGCTTTGGGGCGTTGCAGACAGAACTGACTATGACCTTACACAGCACATCAATACAAGCGGTAAATCTCTTGATTATTTCGATCCCCAGACAAATGAAAGATACATCCCTTATGTCATTGAACCGTCACTCGGTGTTGAACGTCTGTTCCTTGCCGTTATGACAGAGGCTTATGACGAGGAGGTTATCGACGAAAAGGATACCCGTGTGGTACTCCGCTTCCATCCTGCACTTGCTCCCGTTAAAGCCGCTGTTCTGCCGCTTTCAAAGAAGCTCGCTGAAAGTGCGGAAAAGGTTTATGATATGCTCTCAAAGAACTTTATGACGGAATATGATGATGCAGGCTCTATCGGCAAACGCTATCGCCGTCAGGATGAAATAGGTACTCCCTTCTGTATCACATATGACTTCGACAGCGTTGAAGACAACTGTGTAACTGTCCGTGACAGAGATACCATGTCACAGGAAAGAGTTGCCATAGACAAATTGGTCGAGTATATCAACGAGAAAATAAAATTCTGATTATAAGTGTTTTTTCATACGAAACCTTCCTTTTTAAAATTTTGCAAACCGGCGGCGGATATTATTACAGTATCTGCCGCCGTTTTGCATTATTTCAATTCAAAAATTGCATTTTTGGTCTTATTGACATATTGACATAAAAAAAAATTAGTGATATTATATTTCTTGTAATTCATTTTCTGAAAGGAAGTCCTGACAATGGATAAGAAAAATATAGACTGGTCAAGTCTCGGATTCGGATATATCAAAACCGACAAGAGATTCGTTTCAACCTACAAGGACGGTGCATGGGACGAGGGTACTCTTATTGATGACGATATGATAACAATGAGTGAATGTGCGTGCGTTCTTCAATATTCACAGACGATTTTTGAAGGTCTTAAAGCATACGAAACTCAAGACGGAAAAACCGTTGTATTCCGTCCCGACCTCAATGCGGAAAGACTTGCAAATTCTTCAAGACGTATGGAAATGCCCGTATATCCCGAAGATAAATTCATTGAAGCTGTTGAAAAGGTTGTCCGTGCAAACAAGGCTTTCGTTCCACCCTACGGAACAGGTGCTACTCTCTATTTGAGACCGTTTATGTTCGGCATAAACCCTGTTATCGGTGTAAAGCCTGCCGATGAATTTCAGTTCAGAATTTTTGCAACTCCCGTCGGTCCTTATTTCAAAGGCGGTGCAAAGCCTATTACCATCAAAGTAAGTGATTTCGACAGAGCCGCTCCTCACGGCACAGGCTACATCAAAGCAGGTCTTAACTATGCTATGAGCCTTCATGCAATCGTTACAGCTCACAAAGAGGGCTTTGACGAAAATATGTATCTTGATGCAGGTACAAGAACCAAGGTCGAAGAAACACGCGGTGCTTACTTCCTCTTTGTTACAAAAGACAATAAAGTCGTTACTCCTAAATCAAACAGCATCCTTCCTTCGATCACAAGACGTTCTCTTATGGTCGTTGCAAAGGACTATCTCGGTCTTGAAGTCGAGGAAAGAGAAATCTACTTCGATGAAGTCAAAGACTTTGCAGAATGTGGTCTGTGCGGAACCGCTGCTGTTATATCACCTGTCGGAAAGATATATGATCACGGCAATGAGATATGCTTCCCCAGCGGTATGGATGAAATGGGACCTGTTACAAAGAAGCTCTATGAAACTCTCACAGGTATCCAGATGGGCAGAATCGAAGCTCCAAAAGGCTGGATAAGAGTTATTGAGTGAGAAGTGAGAAGTTAGGAGTGAGAAACGAAAATACTCCACACTCCTAACTTTCACAAGGTGTATATGAAGTGACAATACAGAACAGGCGATACGGAAATTTTTATGTTTCCCTATCGCCTGTTTGCGTTATTTTTTATCCCAAAAGACAATATATATGAATATACTGTTACAAGAAAAATTATTTTCAAAAGGAGTTTTTTAAATGGAAACAGTCATATACATTGTCAAACAGGGGGACACTCTCTGCGACATTGCCAAAAAATACAATACCACCTCTAACATGATAGCACGCTACAACGGTCTTATTGATACCGATATTCTCGAAATGGACAAAATTATCAGGATTCCCGTTTCCACTATCCCAAATATGGGGACTTCAATGGAATACACTATACAAAGCGGTGACACTCTGGCAAAAATAGCCGAACAATACGGCACTACCGTTGAGGCTCTTGCAAAACTAAACGGCATTGCCGATCCCGATAAAATATGGGCAGGAGATGTTATCAAAATCCCTGTGTATGCTTCAACTATGCCAATGCCGATACCCGAAATACATGATGATGACAGGATGATAAAATACATTGTCCAAGAGGGCGATACCCTATGGAAAATAGCAAAACGATTCAATGTCAAGTTAGCCGATATTATCAATCTCAACAGGCTTACCGATCCCGACTGCATCTATCCCGACCAGGTTATAATTATCCCCGAATAAAAAATATGACGGTCTGCTGTTACTCGCAGACCGTCTTTTTCTTTGTCAAGAATAAAATGAATACATAAAATGCAAGGCATATAACTATTTTCAGAATGAAATTTACCGAGATGAATCTTACTAAAATACATGGCATCACTACGCTCATTATCGGAAATACTATCCATTCAAATACCTTTATCTTTATTTCCGTGACCTTTATCAGCCTTGCTATACTCATCAGTGTATTCAACAGCTCACTCACAATTATTACTACTATTATCCCTTTTATTCCCATTTTCGGTAGAAGTATATACGTCAGCATCACTCTTATTATTGAATCTATTATATTGAAAATAAGATAGCTCGTCTGCTCGTTCAAGCCCTTTAATATCCCGTCGACCACCGAATCCAGATACATGAAAGGTATCACAGGTGCAAGAACCGCTAAAAATATCCCTGCTGTGTCATTGTGATAAAGAGCCTGACAGATATTTCGGGAGAAAAATATAAATATCACCGTGACGGGAATCGAATACAATAGTGTTAATCTGAACATCTTTTCGGAAATATGCCTGATACTTTTGATATGCCTTTTGGTAAAGGCTTCGGACATTTCGGGAACTATCAATGATGCAAACGGCAATATAAATACCGTCGGGAAGACCAATACAGGCATTGCCATACCGTTTATTATCCCGTACTGTGCAAGGGCATTTACACTGTCAGAGCCGTTTTTCTTCAGTCCCAAGGGTATCAGAACATTTTCTACAGCACTCAATCCGCTCCTTAAACATGAATTTGCCATTACGGGAACAGCTACGGGAATCATTTTCCTTACAAGTCCGTCAGCCTTTTTACTCCTGCAAGACAATTTCCTTACATCAAATATATAGCACACTATCGAATATATAAATGAAATGACCTCTGCCATAGTCGTTCCCAATACTGCCGTACAGCAGGCTTTTTCGAGTGTATCGGGCTTTGACAGTGCAAATGCAAGGGCAAACACTCCCATCTCGATTACCTGCTCTAAAAGCTGTTCGACCGAGGTCTGCACAGTCTGCCGTCTTGCAACAAAATATCCCCTTATACAAGCCGATACCGCCATGAACGGCAAACTCGGTGCAAGAAATTTCAATGACATTGCAGTCCTTGTATCCCTCAAAAAACTCTCTGCTGTCAGGTCTGACGTGAAAAACATTACACTTCCCAATGCTGTCCCCAGCATGAATGATACTGCTATACACTTTTCGACGGAATATTTGGCTTTGCCGTACTCTCCCCTTGCGGTGAAGTCGGAAAATAATCTTGTGGCTGTCAGTGATATCCCCGTTGTCGATACAGCCGCATAAAAGATATATACACTTATGATGAGCTGATAAAGCCCTATTCCCTCCGCTCCTATCGTATCTGCCATAAATACACGGAAAAACATATTCATACTCCGTATTATCAACGCTGATATTGCCATTATAATTCCGTTTTTGAGAAACAACTGTTTCTGTATGAAAAACACCTCTTTTCAATCAGCAATTATGGGAAGTCGACTGAACATTTTTGAATGGGTGTAGGGTTGTGTAGGGTTGTGTAGGGTTTCCTATACCTTTCATATAAAAAAATAAAAATTTCAATATATATAAAAAGTTCTGTACAACCATACACAACCCTACACCCTTTGAGTAACAGTCGACTGTTACCTGCAAATTTTTTTAAGTTGACTAAACACCACTTATATTGTACAATATTGGGAGAAAATATATTTTTTTGAAAGGAAATGACTATGTTCAGATTAAGGCGTTTTTTAAAAAACTACAAGCTGCAACTGACACTCGGTCCTGTCTGCAAGCTGATCGAGGCAATCTTTGAACTGTTTATCCCTCTTATCACAGCCGATATCATTGACACAGGTGTCAAAAATCATGATGTGGGATATGTGCTTCGACAAGGAGTTTTTATGATACTGCTCGGAGCTTTCGGACTCGGCTTTGCCCTTGTATGTCAGAAATCTGCTTCGATAGCTTCACAGGGCTTCGGCACGGAAGTACGAAATGCTATGTTCGGACACATAAACAAATTCTCCCATGCAGAGCTTGACAAGATCGGCACTCCCTCCCTTATCACGAGAATGACAAATGACATCAATCAGCTTCAATTAGCTGTTGCCATGCTCATAAGACTTGTTATCAGAGCCCCCTTCCTTGTAATAGGTGCTGTCATAATGGCAATGTCAATAGATATGAAAATGTCACTCATATTTTTGGCGGCTTCCCCTTTGATTGCACTTGTACTGTTTCTCATAATGTACAGGTCTGTCCCTTTCTTCAAGAGCATACAAAAAAAGCTCGATTCCGTCTCCCTCATCTCAAGAGAAAACCTTTCGGGCAACAGAGTCATCAGAGCCTTCTCAAAGCAGGACTCCGAACAATCCCGTCTTGAAACACAAAACAATGAACTGTCACAAACTGCCGTTGCTGTCGGAAGAATATCCGCCCTGCTCAATCCCCTTACATATGTCATTGCACAGGCGGCTATCATTGCAATAGTTTGGTTCGGAGCAGGCTTCGTTTACAGCGGTGATTTGACACAGGGTGAAATTATCGCTCTCGTCAATTATATGACACAGATACTACTCGCTATGATTGTTGTATCAAATTTAGTTGTCATTTTTACAAAAGCATCTGCCTCTGCCTCAAGAGTCAATGAGGTATTCGACACTGTTCCGAGTGTAAGGGAAAAATCCCGTGAATACATATCCGTTGATGAAAATTCTCCCATAATTGAATTTAAAGACGTTTCATTCGGTTATGCCGATAACGGCTATGCCCTGAAAAATCTGAATTTTTCTGTTCAAAAGGGGGAAACCGTCGGTATAATAGGCGGTACGGGTTCGGGTAAATCCACTCTTGTAAATCTTATTCCGAGATTCTATGACACCTCCGAAGGAGCTGTATTCATCAAAGGCAAAGATGTAAAAGAATATCCCTTCAAACAATTAAGAGA
>CACXGJ010000116.1 GCA_902767125.1 uncultured Ruminococcus sp.
ACCTCATGCGAGGTGTGACAAAAAACGAAAGCAACAGCAATGAAAAACCTTAAATTTCTACTCACACACCTCATGCGAGGTGTGACAAATCAACAGGCGAATCGTATAAATTTTCCTGGATTTCTACTCACACACCTCATGCGAGGTGTGACATTAGCCCCTGCATGGTCACTGCTGATTTTAGCAATTTCTACTCACACACCTCATGCGAGGTGTGACCTGCCCGTCAACAAGCTGTTCCGCTGTAGTGTCATTTCTACTCACACACCTCATGCGAGGTGTGACGGAAACTTCGTAGCTAACTTATTACCATTGGTTAATTTCTACTCACACACCTCATGCGAGGTGTGACGCTGCTTGTGCATTTATAGGACTCTGCCCCAAATTTCTACTCACACACCTCATGCGAGGTGTGACTTACACAAATCATCATCAGTCAAAATGCCATGATTATTTCTACTCACACACCTCATGCGAGGTGTGACTTTTAAAATATCTGATTTGTTTATCCGACGCAGGAATTTCTACTCACACACCTCATGCGAGGTGTGACCGCAATATATAGTATATACAATGCATATTACCACAATATATTGTTGCTCACACACTCCATAAGGCGGACAATCTGAATTATATTTCTGATTCAGAACTATAAATGCTGAAATATTCATATTTTTTGGGCGAACCTGTACGGCTTTTCAGCATCACCGCAGGTTCGCATGATTCGTGTATTATAAATGATATTTCTACTCATACACCTAATTCCGGGTGCGGTCGTCACACCCTCTGAAATCAAATCTACGTTGTACTATATTCTAAATAATAAGTACACCTTCGGGGTTATAGGTCTTTTTTGCTCCGATATGTTCTATACGACGCTCCCAATTGTTTCCGAGATAATAAAACCTTAAGCTGTCTTTTTCTTTGTCTATTATGTTTTCCAATCTGCTTTTTAATTTCATGAAGGCAGAATAATCGAGATCTGCCTCAAAAACGGAATTTTGTACACGTTGAGCGTGATCCTGACATTCCTTTGCTACTTTTCTCAAGCGTTTTCTTCCGCCTTCATCAGATGTCGAAACATCATAACTTATCAGTACCATCATATTATATCACCTACTTCAACAGAAAACAAGGATATTCATCTATATCCCCTCTTACATACTTTGCCAAAAGGTTACTCTGAACATAGGGGATAAGTCCGAACTGTATTTTTTGTTTCAGATACGGATGCATATATTCGGTACGTTTCTTTTCCTGCCAGCGTGTAATGACTTTTTTTCTTCCGTTTTCATTAAGCCATACCGCACCTGATATCTGTTTTTCAAAATCATCATCGGAAACAATACGAAGATTGATAGTCGACAACACAAATCTTTCAACAAGACATCTTGTTTCTTCCACAAGGTCACACGCAAGTGAACTGCGTCCGCTGCGAAGCTTATGAAGATAGCCTATATAGCTGTCAAGACCGACAGTTTCAAGGGCTGCTGCAAATTCATTGGTGTAAAGTGTGTATACGAATGAAAGCATTGCATTGACATTATCCAACGGGGGACGTTTATTTCTGTAATCGAATTGAAAAGCAGGACTTTTATTTGTTATCATTTTACCAAAAACAGAAAAATATACATGGGCACAATTTCCCTCGATACCTAAAAGCTGTTCGGCATTTGACGAAGAAAACAGATTTTCTGTTCCTTTCGTCAGGGTACTTATAGCTTTTTGTATCTCCTCATCTTCACGCAGTTCGGGGGAATCATGAAGTGTCCTCTTTAATGTCTGTACACAGTTACAGAATTTTGCTGCAAGAGTATTTTGAGCCAATATAAGACTATGTTCACGAAAAACATCTATTTGTGCCACTCTTAAAAAAACATTTCCCTTTGTTTCACCGCAAACTTTTGCAAGGAATTTTCCTTGAGGAGAAACAAAATTGATAGGGATACATTTACCGACACATTTTCCCATAACGGCAGGTGAACATCCCATATAACCGAAGCACACAATGTTTTCTATATTATCAAACGGTATTCTGAACTTATCCTCATTTTCTATTCTGCATACAAGGTTTTCGCCATCCAGCGACAGATAGGTATTTTCATTTGTAATATATAATGTATTTAAAAGTTTTCTCATGGCTCTTTTTCCAATAGCTCCTTGATAGAATCCTTCAGGCTTTTGTTTTTCTTGAGTTTAGGCATACATATATCCTTCATGGAACATCCGCTGCATTTCTGTCCTTTTTGTATCGGAGGGATAACTCCTCTTTGCTTGTAATCACGCATTTTCGTCAAAATCTCTTTCAGCTCACGATCATACTCTGCATATCCTTCATGCAAAGGGAGTTTTATTCGCTTCTTTACATCGGCATAATAGATATATCCCTCACAGTCACAGCCCAAAGCATGATCCGTGCATATTTTCTGTGCGAATACCTGCATCAGATCATCATGGTTATATTCACCTGATTTGGGCTTTGAAGGCTTATACTCAACGAGGCGATACAAGCCCGAGCTGAACTCCAGACAGTCTGTCACGCCATATAAACGGTATTCCGGCAGATCATTATAGACACTGACTGCCGTATATACCTTTTTAGCCTTTGAAGTATATGAACCTGTATCATGCACTCTTTCATGCATGATATTGGATTTTGTTACATAATAGTTTTCTGCCCATGCACAGTCTATCTCCAGCAGTCCCCATCTGTGCGGACAATAGAGAAAATGCTGTATGGAACGGATTGATATATCATTATCTGTCATAACATTTCTTTGAACTCAACACCTTCGGGCATATTTTCGTCAATGGTGATGTTGTAGTCGGAGAATTTTCTCGGCGGAACAGTATTTTCTTCAACAGTTATTTTATCAAAAAGAATATGTGACGGACAATTTCCGAGAACACTGTCATGCTTGAAAACGATCAGCTTTCTCATACACATTTTTCCTCTTGCGGCACTGTGGTCTTCCTCAAACATATTGATGATCGCATTCCAAAGCAGTTCAAGGTCATCATCGCTCAAATCGGTGGTTTTATTTGCAAGGGCAGATGAAACATAACCTTCCGCACGGTAAAGGGCATAGGGGATAAAGCTTTTCTTGCCCATTTCGTTATTTTTGTCCTTAAAGTCATCTTCTTTGGTAACAGCCTGTCTGGTGATAGTTATATCCTGAATATTTACAGGAGAGATACTTCTTGCAAAGTTGATCTGCACAGGACCTCTTACGATACCGCAGGGATCATCACCTGTATTCATTACCGCACCAAACATACGCACATCATAATAGTTGGCACACATATATTTTGTTGCTATTGCTACATCATTCTTATTTTTACCTTTCTCGCCTGTTTTAAGATTATTTGCTTCATAGGCATTCTTGAATTTTGAATTAAGTGATCTGTCCATTTTTACAAGTATGTTATAGCCTTCTTTTCCGTCCATGACAAGCTCAACATAGTTCCTTATCTTTCTTTTCAGGCATACATCGGTCACATAACCGTAACCTGTTTCGGCATCTATTCTCGGAGAATTTCCTGCATCGGGATCTCCGTTGGGATTGCCGTTTTCCACATCGAAAAGCATTACAAAATCATATCTGTTGTTTATCATTTTAATTTTCCTCCTTGTTATTTTTATCAAAAAAAGCCTGTACCTGATGATAATATCCTATCATAAACTTGCCCTGTTCGGTGAGCATGAGCGTATCGGGAAATTCTCCGTCTATTTTAGCGATAATTTCCTGAACCATTTTACTGTAAAATACTTTATTGCCGTCATTCAGTTTCTTGATGTGATTCTGTGAAAGTGTCAGAAGTTTCGGGAAAACGAGTGAGGGCTTTGAGGCAGCCGAAGAAAAATATGCGTCCTTGATCGTGCGGTTGAGCTTTGCGGGCAAAGCAGACTGTTCCTGAATCCTTTCCAGAACTGCAAAAAGTCTTCCGCAAAGATATGCCTGATCGGTATTGTTTATATCGAGAGCCACTGTTAATTCCTCCTTTTTATTTAACGCTCTTGATTGTCTGTTTATGCAGGCTTTTATTGCACCTGCACGGGTGGTATTGATATACTGATCTGTTTTGACTCTTGTAACAAGGGTTGAAAGCAGATAATTCGGATAGGGTGAAGCATAGAGTATCGACTTGAATAAAGCTGATAATAATGATGAGTCGATAATCGGATTGCTCGCTTTAGGTGAAACCAACTCTTTTTTCAGCATCCAAAACGGAACAGGTCTTTTACTCCCTGTGATATACATATCCTCCTGATGCTTGGCGATTGAAAACAGAATGTCCGCAAAGCGTCTTCGGTAGATAAATTTTAATGCAAGACGTGAAGAATTAGGCTTCAAGCCCACAATGTAAAAGTCAATTTTCTCATCAACGCCTGTCAGGTCAGAAAGTCTTTCCCTTGTAAGTCTGCCTTCCATTGCCAATTTGAATGTATCATACAGCATCTGATTTGTCTGTGCCTTGTCCATCTTATCATCTTCATCGAGATTGACAGTATCATTAAAGAATGAGTTGAAAAGATCACAGCAATCATCATTAGCTGAACCGCCTGTTGCCCAAAAAACCATTGTTGTATCATCAATTATGGTTTTATGCTTTTTATCGGACAGCAATGAATTTAGTGCTTCAGTATATTTTTTCATTGCTTCTTCGGAAATATTGCTGTTGTATGATTGTTCGTTACCATATGAACAGCCGGCAGATGTTTTATATCCTATCAGAACGGTGCCTGAAGCAAGTCCTCCGACAATTCCCTTTATCTTGTTATGTATCCTTGCAATTGGATGTTCTTTTCCCGTAACAGCACATTGGGCTGAATGTTCATCATCTGATGTTTCATCCAAGACATTTGATGACAGCTTGTTTACTATCTGTGGTTCATTCTGGATAAGATTTTCGGGATAACCTGTCAGACAAAATCCGAAATATGCGTTCTTATATTCTTTGCCCAAAGAAATCAGATTCGGATTATTAACTTCGTTTTCGGGAATCCAGTTCAAAAGAAAATTTCGGTAGGCATTTATAAGAGGAGAATCCATTCCGTCAATAAATTCAAGATTTGATTTTACAAAGGCTTCGTGTGATTTTCGTGCTTTATTTGTTTTATCATCGGGTGTAAATTCATTCTTTTCAAAATTCAAACCGAAAATATATAAAGGTCTATGCTCAATGGTATTTGATTCTATACCTGATTTTTCAGTCCTTTGAGGTAAGATAACAATGCGAGGATCAAAGCGTTCCTTTACCTTACCTTTTTTATCTTCGTATGTACTTTTTATCCGATAGTCTATAATGCTGTCTATTTTTCCATCCGATGTAAGAGATATAATATAGTGTACAGCCTGTGCGGAATACCCATCAGGCACTACCTTTCCGTCTTTGGCTAATTCATCGTAATATTCACACAAGGCATTTATCAGCATTTCATCATCTCCCTGTATTTGCGGACATCTATTATGCCGTTTATCATGTGCGGACGGTAATATACCGTTGATGCCTTGTCCGAAAAGACAGGATCATTCCAATCATTATTCAGCGGTATACCTCTATCCTTGAACTCCACCTTGTAGCTCATAAAACCAAGATCAACATCACCCATAGCTATTATTTCCGAAGCTATTCGGTTAAGGTCGAAATCTTCAACAAGCTCTATTTTTCTGACAGGAAATTCCGCACATCCGAAACATGGTGTCCGAAAATACTGTCCCCTTTCCAAACGCCTTTTGATTATGTTGTAATGTTTCTTTTCATCCTCGTCATCATGTGTACTTTTCAGACCTGTCATCTCAAATTGAAATTCAATGCCGTAGCATACATTCTTCAGAAGCATGGAAGCTCTTTGAGTTCTTTCCTCCGAAGTATAAATACAAGGATCCTTTCCCTTGTCATTCATCTGACCTTTTATGTTCTGAAGTGACACTTTTTCCTTAACTTCATTTCTGCGTACATTTGTAAAATTGATAGGATTAAATACAATGATCTTTTGTATCTCATAGCGGATAGCAGGCTTCCAGTATATGCTTTTAAGCATACCCTCCAATGCTCCCGGAGGGGGAACATCATAGCTTACCCTTTCAACTTTCATTTCCGGACGGGTAAACAAAGCATAATCACCCTCTGCCATTATTTTGAATCCTCTGCCCATTCTTATCAATCCCCCTTAAACATAATAATCTCTTGCTTCAAATGTGATACCCTTATCATTACTGTAATAGTCATTGTTTTCAAGACACCATATACCTCCGTATTCTTTTACCACGCCTTGTTCCTTGAGCTGATTAAATTCATACATATATACAGTGAAGGTGTATTTTTGCAGCTTGCGGTGGTCGGTAAAGCCCGTTGCCTTCAAGCGAGAGATAAGTGCCTTACTTTCATCGTCACATTCAACAGCAACTGCAACAGTATTATCCTCTATCATTCTGAAAGACTTTGCATAATCAGCAAAGGGTATTGATTCAAATTTCGTGACATCTTTAGCGATCGAATTTTTTTGTATCAAGTCATGATTGAGAAAATAAAGCCTGTCATAATATTCCTTGATACATTCGGGAGAGGAAATGTCTTCATATTTATCTATGAGTGACTTGGTAATATTTACCTTGAAGCTTTCACGGGATCCTTCAAGTCTGAAAACATTTATCCTTGCATTTTCACGTTTTCCTTCTCTGTTGCAGCGACCTCCTGCTTGTAATATATTGTCAAGCCCTGCAAGCTCTCTGTATACAGAGAAGAAATCCAGATCAACTCCCGCCTCAATCAATGATGTGGAAATAACGACAATACGTCTGTTTTCGGGTACATTTTCCAATGTAGGATAATCTCGATAAAGGTTTTTTAATTCTTCTTTTATGGTATCAATCACCCGTTTTCTGTCAAAGGCTGCCATATATGTAGAAAGATGAAATTTTTTGCCTGATGCCATATCATAAAGCCTTGCAGCCGTATTTCTCTTATTGATAACGATCAATGCAGACGGATTTGCACAGGCACTTTCAAGCAGTTTGTCTTCGCTGACAGTGCCTGTATAATAAAAGCTTCCCTTTTTGAATTTATGGAAATACGATCTGTCTGTGACCAATTCGGTAATACGGCTGTTTTTCAATGCGTATTTTTTGATAAGCCGGTTAAAGTCAGGCATTGTAGCCGTAAGAAATACAGCTTCACTGTTAAAAAGCCTTGTGATATATGATACCGCACGAAGACATGGCTTTAAATATTCTGTCGGCATAAGATGAGCTTCGTCAAATACAATTATGCTGTCCGTCATGTTATGCATTTTTCTGACTTTGTTTCTTTTATTTCCGTATACCGATTCAAAAAACTGTACAGATGTTGTAATAATTATCTGTGCATTCCAATTCTCTGTGACATTGTTTATAAGCTGCCTGTAATCTTCATCTTTATCGGTATCATCAATGCAAAATGATGATTGGTGCCGAAGTATATGAGCATTGTCTCCGAATATGTCCTCGAATACAGCAGCCGTCTGATCTATGATGCTGTTATATGGTATCACATAAATGATTCGTCTTTTACCCGAAAGTATTGCTCTGGATAAAGCAAATTTCATGCTGCATAATGTTTTTCCGCTGCCTGTCGGCATATTCATCAGGTATATTTCTGAATCGGTACCGATTTTTTCATATACTTGAGCTTGAATGACGGAACGTGATCCTTGCAGTGCTGTTTCTGCTTTGAATGAGGACAGCTTCTCATCCAATTTGTGCAGACATTCCTCAAAATCGGATGTAAGTTCGATATCCTTTCTTTCATTGCAAAAAGATGCCGTATCAAGAGAATCTGCATCTGTCAGACATGAAAAGCAATAGCGTGTAATAAATGCAAAAGCTTCTATCAGGCTTTCAGTGTCATAGGCAGCCTGTTGCAGATGTTTTTTCAATATTTGCTCGTCAGGCTTTTTTACATTTATCTCCGACCTGTAATCGGAATAATCTTCAAGCTCATCAGCTCTCCTCAATCTTCCGCAGATCGAATTGTCATCACGTGTATCCTGAAAAGTACCGCCGTTTGGTATACCCGAATGGTGTCCTGCAATACAGTATTGCATCATCAGGGTAGAGAAATTTTTTCCGAAAAGTCTTTCAGCTTCGACAGCACCGCAGGTAGAATGGTCGATCCTCAAATTTTTTCCGTTAATGATTTTATCCTGAAAGGATTGCTGATACTTTCCGATATCATGTAAAAGTCCCATACTGTAAACAAGGCTTTTCAGCGGCATTACTGCAAAATTCTGTGCCATATCTGCAGTTGCATAAGAATGCTCTTGAATAGACTGAACATCATTTGAATTTGGTTTTGTATGAGCGATTTTCACAATTATAATCACTTCCTTTGTGAATAGAATTTTTCATTTGCCCACATTATACCATATTATCAAAAAAATATCAACGATTATTTTTTCGTCATATGTAACAAGATTTGTTTTTATTTTTTTACTGTAACATTATCCTATCAAATAATGAATTTATACAGATAAATTTTGATTGACAACGGCACCGAATAAAGAATCACAGTGAATATAATGTTGATATTCAGAGAAATTTGTGTTAGAATAAGATTCAAAATCAGATGGTAGGGTACATGACCGTATAATATGTACCGTGAATTTATGAAAATACTTGTAATGACCTTTAGACTTCATGCTCCGTGGGTGTGCAGCCTGAAGGAAAAAAGAATGATCGTCAAAAGCCTTGTGGCAAAGCTGCAAAATCGCTTTCATGTTTCGGCGGCTGAAACAGATGAACAGGATATTCATCGTATCATTGTTATCGGTGTAGCTGCCGTTGTTCCGCATAATGCTATGGCTGACAGCATTATGGATGAAATATCAGGGTTTGTCGAAACAAATACAGAGGCAGAGATACTTGATGAAAAAAGGGAAATCAGATGAACATCTGTGTGATAAAGATAAAATATTACCTGACACCCAAAAGCATATAAAGTCAGGATTTTTCAAATGCATTCTGATATACTGTAATCACAGACAAAGGGGTGGGTAAATGAATTGGATACAAGGCATACAAAATGCGATTGACTATGTGGAATCGCATATCACAGAAGAAATTGATTTTGAAGAAGTGGCAAAGCAGGCATATGCTTCATCATTTCATTTTCAGAGAGTATTCGGTATTCTGTGTGGTTTTTCGCTTGGAGATTATATCCGTATGAGAAGGCTTTCTCTTGCAGGAGAAGAACTGTCAAAAGGAAA
>CACXGJ010000117.1 GCA_902767125.1 uncultured Ruminococcus sp.
AAGACTTACTCTCAATCCGCTTGCACATATAGATTATATGGGTGCAGCGATGATACTTCTGATAGGCTTCGGCTGGGCAAAGCCTGTACCCGTTGATTCAAGATATTTCAAAAAGCCGAAAAGAGATATGGCTCTGACAGCTTTGGCAGGACCTGTATCGAATTTGCTGGCAGCGATAGTTGCAGGATTGCTTATGAATTTGTTTGTTTTGATTATTGTTCAGATCAAACCCGAATACAGAACTCTCCTTGATCATGGCAGTGTGCTGATTTTTATATCTTATCTGATCAACTATGGCAATCAATTTGCTTTTATGGGCTATGTACTTTTATTTTTCAGGTATCTTATGGTAATTAATATCAGTCTTGCGGTATTTAATTTTATTCCGATACCACCCCTTGACGGCTCAAAAATACTGATGGCATTTTTGCCGAATAAGTGGATATATATGATAGGTCAGTATCAGGCGTATATATCAATGGGATTTTTTATACTTGTGATGATGGGGGCAGTTGGAAACATTATTTCACCCGTGCAGGAAGCACTTTCCTATTGTATCGGTTGGCTGACGGCACTGCCTTTCGGATTGGCATGATATGAAGCAGGAACAGTTTTTATACAAGCTTGATGTATTTGAAGGACCTTTGGATTTGCTTTTGCATCTGATAGAGAAGCATAAGCTGAATATCTATGACATACAGATATCCGAGCTTCTCGATCAGTATATGGAGCAGATAAATATCATGCAGGAGCAGGACTTGGATATTGCAGGAGAATTTCTTTCAATGGCATCAAGGCTTGTACAGATAAAATCAGCAATGCTTTTGCCGAAGTATGACGAGGGCGAAAAAATGCGTGAGGAATTGTCGGGGCAGCTGATAGAATATCAGAGGTGTAAGAAGATGGCAAAGCTTCTTTCGGACAATATCAGCTTTGACAGCTTTTGCCGTGAGCCTCTCAAAATAAAGGCTGATATGAAGTATAAAAGGATACATTTGCCCAATTCCCTCATAGGCTCATACATGGCGGCAGTGGGCAGAGGCAAGGCAAAATTACCGCCATCAAAAGATGTATTTTCGGATATAGTGGCAAGACGTGTAGTTTCCGTGAGTTCAAAGATAATAGGAGTCATGCGGAAGCTGATGAAGCATGAAAGTATAAGATATGAAAATATCTTTGACGGTTCAACGGATAAAAGTGAGCTTGTAGCAACATTTCTGGCAATACTTGAATTGATAAAGGGCAAGCGTGTCAGAATGGAAGAAGATGATGGTGAGCCTGTACTGATAATGAATGTCGGAGGGGGAGAGAGTTGGACGAAAGAAGATTAAAAAATGCCGTTGAGGCAATAATATTTGCAAGCGGAACACCTGTTGAGCTTTCCAAGATAGCACAGGGACTTCACATAGGGGCATTGCAGGCAATGACTATATGTGACGGTCTTGTAGAGGAGTATAAAAAATCCGACAGAGGAATAAAGATTGTAAGATTGAATGACAGCTATCAGATGTGCAGCGTTGAGGAATATGCCGATAATATAAGGGAAGTTATGGATATCAAAAGAGATGCTCCGCTTTCGGGTGCGGCAGCAGAGGTATTGGCAATAATCGCATACAATCAGCCTGTTACAAAGGCATTTGTCGAGCAGGTCAGGGGAGTGGACTGTTCAAGCGTTATGTCGAGCCTTGTCGCAAAACAGCTCATTGAAGAAAGAGGAAGACTTGAATTACCGGGCAGACCGCTTATATACGGTACAACCGAGCATTTTCTCCGATGCTTTCAGATATCATCGTTGGAGGAGCTGCCGCATCTTCCCGATGATGAAACGGGTGGCGAACAATGAAAATATTTTGGCTCATATTTTCGCTGATAATATTATTTATATTGTTCTGTCCATTTTCGCTTGAGCTTGTTTATCAGGAAACAGTCAGCCTGAAAATAGGCTATATTTTTCCGATGATAAGGATACTTCCCAAAAAGCCTCAAAAGAAAAAAAAGACTGTCAAAAAGACCTCCGAGGAAAAAGAAAAGAAGTCCAAAAATCCTGTTATCGAATTTACAAAGAAAAACGGACTTGACGGACTTATAGAGCTTTTGAAAGAGATAGTCGGGATAGTTGTGAAATTGGCAGATACAATAAGACGGCATATAACGGTGTCAAGATTAAGGCTTGATTTGCTGACAGTGGGGGATGATCCTGCCGATACAGCCATGAAATACGGCTATGCCTGTTCGGCGATATATCCGTTGCTGTCAATGCTTGACCGTCACATCAGAATAAAAAAGCACGATGTATATATAGATGCAGGCTTCAATGCAGAAAAAACACAGGTCAGATTTATTCTCAAAGCCCGTATAATGCCGATATTTGTCATAATAGGACTTGTTGAGGCACTGATAAAAGGTCTTAAAATATTCGTAAAAATAAAACAATAAAAAGTTTTTTGAAAAGGGGTTTGGGGGAAAACTTTTTTCAAAAAAGTTTTCCCCCACAACTTGCATTTCATGTGCAGTTATATTATAATGATTAACAAAAAAGGCGGTGTTTGATTATGAGTGATCGTCCGATAAATAATCTTATGGATACTACTCTCGATAAATTAAAGCAGATGGTAGACGTGAATACAGTGATAGGTACTCCGATAACGACTTTAGACGGAACTACTATTATACCTGTGTCAAAGGTTGTATACGGATTTGCTTCAGGCGGCTCTGAATTTAATTCAAAGAAGCCCGATTCCGAAAATCTTTTCGGAGGCGGTTCGGGTGCGGGTGTTACAATAACGCCTATTGCATTCATTGCTGTGAGCAACGGTGAAGCGAAGCTCCTTAACATTTCGGCATACAGTGACGCACAGGACAGAGCTGTGGGAAGTATCCCCGAAATTATCGACAAAATAACGGCTTTGTTCAAGAAGGACAAAAAAGAACAGGACAAGCCCGAAAAGGTCACAAAAGAAAATAATTCAGGTCTTGATGATCCGAAAGTATGAGTGTGTCAAGTGAGGAGTGAGGAGTAAAAAATTTCCTCACTTCTCACTTGTTAATAAACCATCTGCCTTGTACATATTATTTAAAAAAATAGGGTAGGTGGTTTTGTTTGTTGCTCAAAAGAATATTATGTCTGATATGTGTGGTATTGTTTTCTGTTTCAAGTGTGAATGCCGTTGGTGAAAGCATACCTGAAGTGTCGGCAGTGTCGGCGATATTGTATTGTCCCGACAATAACGAGATACTTTATGAAAAGTCGGCTCATAAGAAAATGGCTATTGCAAGCATTACAAAAATAATGACTGCAATAATAGCACTTGAAAGTGAGGACAAGGAAGTAAAATTTGCTTATAATATGATAGCCGAAGGTTCAAGTATGTATCTGAAGGTCGGGGATGTGATAAAAATATCGGAGCTTGTCAAGGGCATGATGATGGTATCGGGGAATGATGCCGCAAATGCGATAGCAATAGCACTTGGCGGAAGCAAGGAAAAATTCGCTGACATGATGAATGAAAAGGCTGACAGTCTCGGAATGAAGGACACGCACTTTGTCACACCTTCGGGACTTGATGACGAAATGCACTATTCAACGGCTTATGATATGGCATTGCTGTGCAGCTATGCAATGGAGAACGAGGCATTCAGAAATATAGTGTCGCAAAAAAGCATGAGTGTGGAATTTGTTTCCCCGAATGGTCAGAGGATGATATACAGGAATCATAATAAGCTGCTTTCAATGTATGACGGCTGCATAGGCATAAAGACGGGATTCACAAAAAAGGCGGGCAGAACACTGACCTCATGTGCGGAAAAAGACGGAGTTCGTCTGATAGCGGTAACGCTGAATGACGGAAATGACTGGAATGACCATATGTCATTGTATGACTATGGATTTTCGCAAATTGAAAGGATATGTCTTTGTGACAGTGAAAGGATATTTGAAATGCCCGTGGTCGGCTCAAAAAAGCAGAGCATAAAAGTAATTCCAAAGGAAAATTGTTATGTATCAGTCTTGAAGAAGGATTCCGATAAGATAACCGAAAAGGTCTGTATGCCTCATTTTGTGTATGCACCTGTTGAAAAGGGCATGACCATAGGCGAAGTGAAATATTATCTTGATGACAGGATAATAGGAGAAACAGAATTGATGACAGGTGAAAATTGCCTGTATGATAATGAAAGTTGAGGGAGACATATAAATGGAAAAGGACGAAAAAATAAGAGTTCAGAAAATAATAGCCGATGCAGGCATAGCGTCAAGACGCAAAGCAGAGGAGCTTATTGAAAAGGGTGCGGTGACGGTCAACGGTCAGAGGGCAAAGCTCGGTGACAAGGCGAATCCCCATAAGGATAAAATAACCGTTGCAGGACGTGAAATAAAGCTGAAATCAGATGCAAAGAAGTATTATATAATGCTCCATAAGCCTCGTGGATATATAACAACTGCCAATGACGAGGGCGGAAGAAAATGTGTTACTGAATTGGTCGAGGATATCCCTGCAAGACTGTTTTATGTAGGCAGGCTTGACAGGGAATCGGAGGGACTTTTGCTGATGACGAATGACGGGGATTTTGCAAATATGATAACGCATCCGTCAACTCATTTTGCAAAGACATATCGTGTTACAGTCCGTCCGAGGATCTCGGAAGAACAGCTTACAGAGCTGACAACTGGTGTAATGATAGACGGAAGGAAGTCCATGCCGTCAGGTATAAGAGTTGTCAAAAGCGAGCAGGACAGGACAGTTCTCGAAATAATCCTTGAGGAAGGCAGAAACCGTCAGATAAGAAAGATGTGTGAAGCGGTCGGACTTGAAGTTGCAAGACTGAAAAGAGTTGCGGAAGGTCCTGTAAAATTAGGGATGCTCCAGCCGGGAAAGTGGAGGGAGCTTACTAATGAAGAAATGAAAGCAATAAGAAATTATCATAAAAAGCTCGTATCGAAAAATGAGCATGAAACAGAGAGTGCTGATAAGAAAAAAGACAACAGAAAATAAATGTGTAATAATTGCCGTAAAGAGCATTTAAAATTTAGTAAATTGTGATAAAATTGTCAGTTTTTATTTTAAAATATTGACGTGAATAGTTATATATTATATAATATCAAGTAGATATATGTATAAATTGCACTTTTTATTTATCTGAAATTAAACCGATAAGGAGATTTTTGATATGGCATTTTTGATAGACTGCCCCGGATGCGGAAATTCCATAATAAATAATGGTCAGGATTGTCCGTTTTGCGGTTACAGTGTGAAAACAGGCAAAACCCGTGAAGAAATGGAACAGGAGCTTCTTGCAGCAGAGGAGGCACTTCGTGCCGAGGAAGAAGCAAAGGCTGCCGAGGAAGCAAGAAGACTTGAGGAACAGAAACGAATAGAAGAAGAAAAGCGTGCAGCCGAGGAAGCCAAAAGACTCGAACAGGAAAGACTTGCCGAACAGGCAAGGCTTGCAGCAGAGGAGGCTAAAAGACAGGCTCAACAGAACAGCTTTTTCGGAAGACTTCAACAGAAAAAAAGCAGTGTGAGCCAAATTACAAATATCAGTGACAAGGTAAATAATGATATCGAGAATCTTCCTGAAATCACGACAGGAGATACGGGAGTTTTGCCGCCTATGCAGCTTGAAAGAGAGGTCGGCATAAATGAAATAATGAATGTTCCCGCTGTTGATCTTACACCTCTCCCGAAGGAAAAGGAAACAACAGTGCTTCCGCCTATGCAGCTTGAAAGAGAAGTCAGCATGGACGAGATAATGAATACTCCTGCTGTCCCGCTTTCGCCGATACAAAAAGAAGTCGTTGAGAATGCTCTCCCTGATATAAACAGTTCCGATGCAGGACTGCCAAAACGCTCACAGCCCGATATAACGGTGGAGATGACATCGCCGATTCCATCACCGCCTGTAAGAAAGCCCGAAATAGACATTCAGGTGAGCGTTCCGAATCAGCCTGCAAAACCATCTGTCGTTTTGCAGAAAAAGGAAGAACCTGTTGCACCGAAGCCTGTACAGACACAGCCTCAAAAACCTCAAAGACAATGGTCGTCGAATCCCAACGAGTTCAATAACAATCAGCAAATGCAGCAACCCCGACAACCGCAGATACAGCAGCCAATTCAGCAACAACAGCCCATGCAGCAGCCTGTACAGCAAAGACCTCAAAGACAACAAAGGCAATGGTCGAATAATCCTAATGACTTCAATAACAATCAGCAAATGCAGCAACCCCAGCAACCGCAGATACAGCAGCCTATGCCGCAACAACCTATGCAACAGCCTGTACAGCAAAGACCTCAAAGACAGCAAAGGCAATGGTCGAATAATCCCAATGACTTCAATGGCAATCAACCTATGAATCAGCCGCAGCAGCCTATGCCGCAACAACCTATGCAACAGCCTGTACAGCAAAGACCTCAAAGGCAGCAAAGGCAATGGTCGAATAATCCTAATGAGTTCAATAACAATCAGCCAATGCAGCAGCCTCAACAGCCAATCCAGCAGCAGAGACAACCTCAACCGAGACCTCAAAGGCAACAAAGACAATGGTCGAATAATCCTAATGAGATAGCAGGAAATGTGCAGCTTCAGCCTATTCAGCAGGAAAAAGCCGAACTTACATCCACAGGTGAGAGATTGAGTGACCTTCCGCCGCAGCAGGTGCCGTCAGATCCGAGCTTTGACCAGACATCTTATGTAAAGAATCTTAAAAAGCAGATGTATGCAGGAAAGATGGGCGGCGGTGACAACGGTATGAATGAGGATATCTTCAAGGATTCTGCCAATGTTGTCGTACAGCCGATGAAGCATGATGAAAATGCAAAGGTTGTTACTACAAGCGTTAATCGTGTTACTGTACCGAAAAGTCAGAATAAGATGGTCGCACCGATAATTATCATATTGATACTTGTAATTGCATTGGGTGTTGTAGCTTATATAACCTTGTTCGGAAATTCTTCGGGAGAAGGCAGCAATGAAAATTCATCATCAACATCACAGACTTCAGGCAGTACTTCGGGTGCATCAAAAAGCTCATCAACATCGGCAGGTACAGTGAAATTCAAAAAGCCTGATGATTGGGACAATGATATTTATGCCTATGTTTATATAGACAATGGCAACGGTAAAATCGAAAATTCAGGCTGGCCGGGTGAAAAAATGACCAATAATAATGACGGTACATACAGCTATGATGTTGCCAAGGAATTTGCAGACGGAATGATAGTTTTCAATGACGACAGCAAAGGAAGAAATGCACGCAGATACCCTAAAACAAACGGAAGTACCATTGATTTTGATATAGTTTACGAAGTATAAAATTTGAGCAGTACAGAATTTATTTTCTGTACTGCTTTTTTTACAATAAAACGGGCTGTATTTGTTTTTCGTCAAGAGCCATCTCAAGAGCCTTTGGAATGAGTGTGAAATCCGCAACAAGTGAATTTGGCTTTTTTAAGGGATCATCCTGCCTGAAAGGAACAAAATAGTAATGCCTTGTATTAAGGAGCTTTCCTATATTCTGTGCGGACGCTCCGAGAGCATCGTTTGTTGCAATGCTCAATAAAACAGGCTTTTGCTGACGAAGATGTGATTTTACCGCCATTGTCACGGGAGTATCCGTAACGGCATTTGCGAGCTTTGCAAGAGTATTGCCTGTGCAGGGTGCTACAAGCATTATATCAGTCATTTTTTTAGGTCCGATCGGTTCGGCATCCTTTATGGTTTTTATTATATCCCTTTGGCATGATTCCTGTATCCTGCTGCATATATCCGTTGCTTTTCCGAATCTTGTGTCGATGGAGCCTGCATTGAAGGACATTATCGGTATAACCTCATAGCCCGACTGTATCAGAATATCCATTTGTTCAAGTGTCTTTGAGAAGGTGCAGAAAGAACCGCATATCGCAAAACCTACTTTTACGATGTTCATAATTTTGCCTCCCTGATAATGTTATAAACGGCATTTTTGATGATAATACCCGAAGTTTTGGGAGCGACCTTTCCGGGAAGTGACAGGGCATGGATAGCCTTTATACCAAGCCTTTCGGCTGCTCTGAAGTCTACACCGCCGGGCATTGAGGCAAGGTCTATCACAAGTGCATTTGAGGCTGTTTTTGCGAGAGTATGAGCATCAAATATCATACAGGGGATTGTATTGAAGATAATATCGTATTTACCGATGATATTACTTGTGAAAACAGCGTGAAATCCCTTTGCTTTTATAAATTCTATATCCTTGAGATTTCTTGCACTGACAGTCACATCAGCTCCAAGTCCGCAAAGCATATCCGAAAGCACCCTGCCGATACGCCCGTAGCCCGTGACGAGACACCTTGAATTATTGACAGTGCCGTCATATTCAAGCATGGCGGTCTCAACAGCTCCCTCACCTGTCGGAACAGCGTTTGCAACAGCAAATTCCTCTCTTGTGCTGTAATCGAATATATTGTCCCTGCCGAAGGGCAGCTTTGTTTTCATACCGCAAAACACGGGCTTTTCTCCGATTAAATCAAAAAGCTCATCAAGCTGTATGATATCATCTGCAAGAGGGGCATTGAGTGTCAGACCATCCTTTGAAACAGGAAGCGGAAGTATAAAAGCATCCGAATTGCTGACAGTGCTTTTGAGGTCTGAATTTATCAGACCGAGCATGGTGCCGCATTTTTCAAAACCGCTTATATATACTCCGTAGCCGTCATCAATGGCTGATCTTCCGCAATAAAGCTGTCTTTTGTCACCGCCTATTATCCCGAAACTGCTTATATTATCCATAGCAAAACCACCAAATAAAAAATGTTTTTATACAGTATATTCGCATTGAAAAATTTTGTTAATTTTGCTCGTTGTGCAGAGCGTGGGGGAAACCTTTTTTTGCAAAAAAAGGTTTCCCCCACACCCCTTTCCCAAAAAAACTGATTTTAAAAGTTGGTTTCCGTGAGACATTCGTTTTATCGTTGACAAACAAAATATTATTATGATATTATAGAGTCGATAAGAAAAAGGACGGTCGGAAATATGAAAAAAATAGTTATAGGCATACTTGCACACGTTGATGCAGGCAAAACAACTCTTTCTGAAGCTATGCTGTATCTGTCGGGAGCGATACGCAAATTGGGACGTGTCGATCACCGTAATTCATTTCTTGATACATTTTCCGCTGAACGTGAAAGAGGTATCACGATCTTTTCAAAGCAGGCATCTTTTGAATATGGAAATACACACTTCACTCTCCTTGACACACCGGGACATGTTGATTTTTCCGCCGAAACAGAACGTACACTTCAGGTTTTGGATTATGCTGTTTTGGTTGTCAGCGGTACCGACGGGATACAAAGTCATACACAGACATTATGGCAATTGCTGAAAAAATATAAAGTACCCTGCTTTATATTCGTCAATAAGATGGACTTGGCAGGAGCTGACAAGGATTATATTTTAAGACAGCTTCAGGCAAAATTTAGCGACGGCTGTATAGATTTTACGGAAACATACAATGAAAGCTGGCTTGAATCGGTTGCAGCGGTTGATGATGATATGCTTGAGGAATACTGTAAATACAGCATGATAAAGCCGATATCCGTCACAAAAGCCGTCAGGCAGCATAAATTATTTCCTTGTATGTTCGGTTCTGCACTGAAAAACGATGGTGTAAATTCATTTTTGCGTGTTCTTGACAAATTCACGGAAATGCAGGAGGATGACGGCAACTTTGGTGCAAAGGTCTTTAAGATTTCGGAGGATAAACAGGGACAGCGTTTGACTTTCATGAAAATAACAGGAGGAATATTGCGAGTCCGTGATATTTTGCCGAGCAGGAAAAATACCGAAAATGAAAGGGTCGCACAGATACGTCTGTATTCGGGAGAAAAATTCACTTCAGTCGAACAGGCGGATATCGGAACAGTATGTGCTGTGACAGGCATAAAATTTGCACGGTCGGGTGACGGTTTGGGCAAAGAAGAAAATACAGGTCTGCCTGTACTTGCCCCTGTTATGACATATTCACTCATACTTCCGCCTGATGCAGATCAGCATACAGTATTTGAACAGCTTCGTTCACTTTCGGAGGAAGATCCCCAACTGCATATTGAGCGTAATGAATGGAATGGCACTATTCAATTGGATATCATGGGAGAGGTTCAGGCGGAGATTCTCAAGGGGATGATAAAAGAGCGTTTCGGTTTTGAAGTTGGATTCGGCAAGGGAAGTATTATTTATAAAGAGACTATCAATAACACCGTTGAGGGTGTAGGGCATTTTGAACCATTGCGTCACTATGCAGAGGTACATCTGATATTGAAGCCTGCCGCAAGAAACAGTGGTCTGATATTTAAAACGGAATGTTCCGAGGATGTTTTGAGTCGTAATTGGCAAAGGCTGATATTGTCACATTTGTATGAAAAAACTCATGTAGGTGTGCTTACGGGTTCACCGATAACAGATATGGAGATAACATTGACCGCAGGAAAGGCACATCTGAAGCATACAGAGGGCGGAGATTTCCGTCAGGCGGCGTTGAGGGCTGTCCGACAGGGCTTGAGATGTGCGGAAAGTATACTGCTGGAGCCGTATTATGATTTTACTCTTGAGGTACCTGCCGAATGTGTTGGAAGGGCAATGACTGATATACATAGAATGTCGGGCAGCTTTGAGCCGCCGAGGACTGATTCTGACGGCACTGTGAGCTTCACGGGAGAAGCACCTGTTTCGGAATTGATAACATACGGAACAGAGGTCATCCGTTATACTCATGGGAAAGGACATTTGAACTGTCGTTTCAGCGGTTATGAGCCGTGTCATAATGCCGAAAAAATCATAGGAGAGTTTGCCTATGATCCCGAACATGATACGGATAATCCGTGTGATTCGGTTTTTTGTTCGCATGGTGCAGGATATATAGTCAAATGGAATGAAGTACCGTCAAAAATGCACATGAGCAGTACACTTTATACTGCACATACTGAAACTGCAAAAGCAAGACCGTTATCGGAATATCGCTCACAAAAAGACCTGTTTGCCCTTGATAAGGAGCTTATGCAGATATTTGAAGCAACATACGGTTCCTTCAAAAGAAAACAAGTACCGCAGTCATATGAGCTCAGTCCGTCTGTGGAGGATAAGCCTCCTGTCAGATCAAAAGAGCCGTCTGATGAGAAGAAATATATTCTTGTAGACGGCTACAATGTGATTTTTTCTTGGGAAAATCTGAAAAGGCTTGCAGAGGATAATATAGATGCTGCCCGTGATACGCTTACAAATATTTTATGTAACTATCAGGGCTATCATAAGTGTGAGCTTATTTTGGTTTTCGATGCGTATAAGGTCAAAGGTCAAAAGGAGGAGGTTGAAAAGTTCGGCGGTATAAGCGTTGTTTATACGAAGGAAGCCGAAACAGCTGATATGTATATCGAGAAGGTGACACACCGTATAGCAAAACATAACCGTGTATATGTAGTGACATCTGACCGTATGGAACAGCTTATCATTCTCGGAAATGGTGCTTTGCGTATCTCGTCACGGGCATTTCTTGAAGAAGTCCGTCAGACAGAAAATGAGATACGTCAGATAATAGAAAACAGTTGACTAAAGATAAAAGACCGACAGTATATTCTGTCGGTCTCACATTCGATTGCAGGAATTATGGGCAAAACAAAAACAATTAAACCCCGACACAAAGTGACGGGGCATTTCTGGCTGGGGAATAGGGATTCGAACCCCAACAAACAGAGTCAGAGTCTGTCGTGCTACCGTTACACAATTCCCCAATGATTTATATTTGCATAACTCTCAACAACGATGATTATTATACTATATATTAAAAAAAAAGTCAATAGTTTTTTGAAAAAAATATTTAAAAAAAATTGTTTTTATGGTAGAATCTTTATTAAAGAGAGGTGCTTTTTATGAAATGGCTTGAGCATTTAAAAACGATAAACAGGCATAAAAAATATGTTATGGAGCTTTGCTTCAAATTAGGACTGTATAGGCAGGGCTTGATGCATGATATGTCAAAGTATTCGCCAACGGAATTTTTAGTCGGTGCAAGATATTATCAGGGTACAAGGAGTCCGAATGCGGCTGAAAGAGAGGACAGGGGATATACATCGGCATGGCTGCATCATAAGGGCAGAAACAAACATCATCTTGAATATTGGATAGACTATGCACTTGGAGACGAAGGTACAATGGAAGGAATGAAAATGCCGTTGAAATATGTTGTCGAGATGTTCTGTGACAGAGTGGCAGCTTCAAAGAATTACAGGGGAAAGGATTATAAGGATTCGGATGCCTATGATTATTACATGAAGTCAAAGAGTCATTATATTATCCATCCCGAAACGGCAGAGCTGTTGGAAAAAATGCTTGCTTATCTTAAGGACAATGGTGAAGAAAAGACCTTGGAATATATAAAAAAGGAGATATTGTCCAAAAAAACTTATTAAAAATATTGGAAAGCTTGTATAAATATGTTATAATAATCAAAAAAAGATAAAAAGAGGTGTATTTTTATGGTTATCACAATAGCAAGACAGTATGGCAGCGGAGGAAGGGCAATAGGAAAAATACTTGCCGAGGATATGAATATAAAGTTTTATGATAAGGAGCTTATCAATTTGGCGGCAAGGGAAAGCGGTATCAGTCCCGAAATATTTGAACAGTATGATGAAAAGGCAGCAAACAGTCTTTTATATGCGTTGTCGATAGGTGCGGCTGCATCTATCGGGGATTACAGCATATCCCAACAGTTACCTATTAATGATAAGCTCTTTTTGCTTCAGCATGATATTATAAGAAAGGTGTCGGCAGAGCCATGTGTTATAGTCGGCAGATGTGCGGATTATATTTTGGCGGACAGAAAGGACTGCATTAAAATATTCATTTATTCCGATATGGAAAGCAGAATAAAATATGCGGTGGATGTCCACAATGTTCCAAAGGAAAAGGCTCGCAGTGTCATCAAAAAGGTGGATAAATCAAGGGAAAATTACTACAATTACTATTCGGATCAAAAATGGGGTGATCCCGGGAATTATGACCTTTGCATAAACAGCGGTAAGCTTGGTGTTGAGAGCAGTGCCGAGCTTATAAAAGACTATCTCAAGCTTCGTGGGATGTGCTGATCGGTGAATGATAATCCGTATATTTTTTTGGGGAGGTATTTTTTAAATGAGCGATTATTTGAAGATCGAAAATCTGTTGAACCTGTCGCAGACCATTGCGGCAGATATCTTTGAGGGCTTGACATATCCGTGGGAGGCTTTGCCGAAGATAAAGGAGTTTATAATAAAGACAGGTGAAACTCTTTCGGAGGACATTTACGAAAAGAGAGGGGAAAATATCTGGATAGCAAGGAGTGCAAGAATTGCCCCGACAGCATATATAAACGGTCCTGTGATTATCTGTGAAAATGCAGAGGTAAGGCACTGTGCGTTCATCAGGGGAAGTGCCATTGTCGGAGCAGGTGCAGTTATCGGAAATTCCACAGAGCTGAAAAACTGCATTATCTTCAACAATGCACAGGTACCGCACTATAACTATGTAGGCGATTCCATTCTTGGATATAAGGCACATCTCGGTGCAGGTTCTATCACGTCAAATCTTAAATCGGATAAGAGTCTTGTAACAATTCCCGTCGAAGATGAAAGGCTTGCAACAGGCTTGAAGAAATTCGGAGCGATAGTGGGAGATAATGTTGAAGTCGGCTGTAATTCCGTATTGAATCCCGGTACAGTTGTGGGAAGGAATACGAATATCTATCCGCTGTCAATGGTTCGTGGATTTGTTTCCGAAAACAGCATTTACAAGAAAAAGGGAGAAGTTGCAGACAAGATACAAGGGTGAAAATATTTTTGGAATTTTGGAGGACATGAAAAATGAATGTTAAATTCCGGAAAGTATTATTCATGCTTGATAATCGGCAGTTTGAAAAAGCCGAAATTCTCTTGAAACAGGCTTTGGAAGAAACCGAAAATATTTATGAAAGAATACAGATAATGTCTTGCTATGCGGAATTTCTGACTGAAATGGAACGCTTTGACGAGGCATATGAAAAAGCGATTTATATTCTTGAAAATACAGATGAATATGATAATGACTATGAGAGGAAAATCGCAAGGAATATAATTGATAGAATTGATTTGGAGAGAGAAAATGGAAATAATGGATTTATATGATAAAAACAGACAGCCCCTCAATGAAACGGCTGTCAGAGGCACAGCTCTGCCTGAAGGCAAATACAGGATAGTTGTACATTTGTGCATATTCAATGAAAAAGATGAAATGCTTATACAGCAAAGACAGTCAACTAAAGGAATATTCCCCGATTTATGGGATATTACGGCAGGCGGTCAGGTCAGTGCAGGCGAAACAAGTTCACAGTCTGTTGAAAGGGAACTTTCCGAGGAATTGGGTATTGATATAGATATGTCGGATATGCGTCCGAGATTCACAATGAATTTCAGCGATGGTTTTGATGACGTTTATCTGATAAGGAAGAATGTTGATATCTGTACCGTTAAAATTCAGGAGGAAGAAGTACAGGCAGTAAAATGGGCGAGTGAAACGGAAATTCTTGATATGATAGGGTGCGGTGATTTCATACCGTATCATGAAAGCTACATTCATTTGCTTTTCAATACGATTGACAAGGACGGAACTTTTTGAGTGAGGAGTGAAAAGTGAGGAGTGAGAAACGGCAGATAACTGCTCATTACTCACTCCTCATTCCTCATTTTTTGGATTTTTCTTCAAGCTCCTTGAGATTCTGATATCCGTCAAGGATATTTTTGAGGTACTCGGTGTAATCCTTACGGATATCTTCGGGATATGTAATCTGTATATCGTTGCCGAAGCCGCTTATCCATGAATAGAACATTTTACTTTTTTGTATCTTTGCGGAACAGAGAAAATAATCATCATCAAATTTATCCGAATATATACTGACATTTTTTCCGAATCTGTCCACGATGACCTTGGCAAGATCTTTCTTGACACGCAGTGAAACAGATACTTTTTCTCCTCCGAACATATCAAAGGCAGTATTTGAATATTCTGTGATATTCACTCTGCCGAAGAAGCTGTGACCGTCACGGGGCATATTTTCGATGTCATTGTCCTGACCGTTGAGGACGATAACGTCACACATTCTGTCAACACGGAAGGTACGTATATCCTTTTTGACACTGTCATAAGTCAGAAGATAGTAGCCGTCATTCTTCCATATCAAAGAATATGGGCTTTGCAGGTAGTCCTTGGGCTGACCGTTTTCCTCACGGTATTCGGTAACGAAATGGTTGTTGCCGGAGTTGAGTTCAGGTCTGATATTGTAGTAGTGGAATGTTATCTGCTTATCCTCCCGTATAGCCTGATAGATGCTGTCTATATTATATACTACGGAGGGGTTATCGCTCTTGTTAACGTTTTCGAGGAAAATTGCATTGTTCTGTAAAGAGTTGCCGTTGACAGGCATAAGATGCTCAAGCTTTTTGAGTATCTGTCTTGTTTTCTTTACAGGATAGAAATGAGACAGAGTAAGGGCATCAGCGATCATTTTGAGTTCGGCAGTTTCAAAGGCATATTTTTGGGAATCGTCATCGGGACAGCTCAAAAGATAATATCCTTTTTTGCTTTTATCAAATTCAAAGCCATATTTTTCCATACTCTGTATATAGCTGTAGATAGATTTTCTGTCAGCAACAAGCTCATGTTTATCCTGAAGCATTTGAATGAGTGTATTGGCACTCAAGAATCTGTTTTTGTCATTGGGGGATTTTTGCTTTCTGTTCTCCTTAAAAATATCTACAACATAAAGCATTTTCAGTCTGTTGTCACCTTTCGCCATATTTTGCACCTCCAAGTTATTTTGTCAAGATATTTTAAGAAATAAAATTCTTAACAAAGTCATTATAACACTATAAGGAAAATGTATCAAGAGAATTATAAATTTAAATGCGAGAATTTTTGTTAATAAACTGTTAAATTTTTATCAATAATTTCCTAATAAAATTCATAAATACCTGTTTTATGTCATTTAGCGACAAAAAATAATACGACAAAAAACGGTTTCTGTATAAAAATACAGTGGCTGTTTTTGCATGATCGACAATTTATCTGTGTCTTCCGCCGCCACCGCCGCCGCTGTGACCGCCTCCGTGGAAGCTGCTGCCATGCCTGCCACCGTGACCGCCGCTGCTTGATTCTATGCGAACTTTGGTGATATGAGAGCCGAGGAAAATATCGTTTTTGACATTAAGATGAGTGCTGTTTCCGGAGGTATATTCGGATGCACTTGTCGAGGATTTGAATTTATATTGTTGCTTTACACCGAAATATACCGAGATAAATACCATAGCTCCGATTATAAGTGCAATAAAGAGTGGGAGCTTCCAGTGTACGACTGTGGTCTGAACCATCCTGCCGCCACGGACTGTTATATATCTTTGAATGGCAGTGTCATAATAGTAACAGCCTTCTTCCATGCCCATCTCTTTATATTTTATAAGCTGATTACAGTATTCCTGCAAGCCTGCATAGATATCTTCAAAATATATATCTTCTCCGCTTTTGGGAAATTTTTTCTGCATAGCTTCGAGTATCTTGTCTATCCTGTTGCCGAAAAGCTCGCTTGTATAGTAAAGAAACGGCTGATGGTAGCAGTACATGGTATCATAGGCGTTTGAAAAACCGTCAAGGTCTACATACAGGAACACTGTACCGTTTGGATTATCAAGTCCGAAAATATCCATAGCACCGTTTTCGGTGAAATTTTCGACCTGTATGTCTGTTCTGTTATAGCCTGCCGTATATACAGCAAGATTAAAGCCTATTTTTTTTGAAGTATCTTTCAGCAGGTCTGTTATCTTTTGTTTTTGGTCTTTCGTGAATCTTTTTGATTCATCGCTGTAATAAACGATATCATCCTTATAGTAGTCAAACTGATAATAGGTTGTGGGTGCATAGCCCGAATAATATCTTTGATATGAATCGCTGTCATAACTGTTTTCAAGCGTTTGTGCAGGCTCATCCGACATATCGGCATATTCATCACAGAATCTTCCGACACAGTCTTTGATAACTCTGTTGATATCATTGTCGGTTATATATCTGTCTGCAATGCCCTGCATATCATCCAAAATATAATTCAGACGGCTTTTATGACTTTCATTGAAACGGTAGGTTGACTGCATTGAAATTTTTATATTCGGCATGGACTGAAGGTCGAAGTAAAAAAATACCATTTCTCCGCTTTGAACATTGTCGCCTAAAAATATCTTTTCTATTCCTTTTTCGCAAATGCTGTCTATATCTTCTTCACTTCTCTCCTGATTGCTGATATAAACGGCTATGTTATTTTCTGTTTCATCAGCGGTATTTTTAATAGTATCGTATATTTCGTTTTTGGTATCATCATTGACAGTTCCTGTCGTATCGAGAAAATATGCGTTGTCATCATAAAGCACATATTCTTCAAAGAAATTTACGAGTCCGTCATTGTCATACTCCGAATCGTTGTATTCATCATATTCAGATTCATCTTCGTAAATATTTTCATCATAAGATATATCATCATCAATATGTTCTCTGTCAAAGATATATTCACCGGCATATTCGTCATCAGGTTCACTGTTGTCTGCCAATACTGTTGTGCTTCCGAAAACAAGGCATAATGAAATTATAAGTGATATAAAAATTTTCTTTTTCATCCCAGAAAAAATCCTCCTATAAAGAATGCGGCAACGGCTGTAAGGACTGCCGAAAGTACACTTCCGAAAATCAGCTTTGGCGTTGAGACAGGAAGCTCACCTGCAATTTTACCGCTCTGACCGTTGATGGCATATTCCCATGTTTTTCCCTTATAGCTGAATGTCATGAACCATACAGGCAAAAGCATATACTGCCAGCTCAATGTATTCACTTTATTGTTTTCACGTTTGTTGCTGACATTCTGATAATGTATCGTGGAATTGACTATATTGCTGTTGTTTTCAAACATCCTTTGTTTTATCCTCGGAAGCATACTTTCCTTTTCAACGTCATACTTGTCTGCAAAAAATCCGCTTAAATATGCCATTTCAAAGGGACGTGCCTTTGAATAGTCAAAGGGTTCGATGGCTTCCATAAGAGCATCCTCGATCTTCTGTGAGCCGTCTCCGGGGACTCCCGTATAGCTTACAGACAGGTCTCTTTCAATCCTGTATGTTTTTCTCTCGGTA
>CACXGJ010000118.1 GCA_902767125.1 uncultured Ruminococcus sp.
CATTGACTTATCGTTGTCAAAAGCATACAGGTTGAAGCAGGAATTTTCTCAACATGGGTATATTTGTCCATGTTTTGAGTAGCAGATGTAATAAGTATATTGCCCGAGAATGTCGTGATACACAGGCTGACAGGAGACGGGGATAAAAGTATACTCATATCACCGTTATGGAGCTGTGACAAAAGGCGTGTGCTGAATCTGATAAATCACGAGCTGAAAGCAAGAAATATTTTTCAGGGACAAAAAAATCGACTGATGTAAAAAACATCAGCCGAAATTTTTTTATTCAGTACGAAGTGCGGCAACGGGATCTTTTTTAGCGGCTTTGCGTGAGGGGATAAGTCCGCCTATGAGAGTCAGTATTACACTCAATATTATCAATATAACAGCACTTTCCCACGGCAGTACAGCATTTACTGTTGTGTTTCCGACAATATTGTGTATTATTGCATTTATCGGGATAAGAAGCAGAAGTGACGTGCCTATTCCGATAACGCCCGAAAGGAGTCCGATGATAAAGGTCTCGGCGTTGAATACCTGTGATATGTTTCTCTTTGAAGCACCTATTGCACGGAGGATACCTATCTCCTTTGTACGTTCAAGGACGGATATATAAGTTATAATGCCTATCATGATAGATGATACTATCAGTGAAACGGCTACAAAAGCTATCAGTACATAGGAAATTACATTTATAATGGTAGTCACCGAAGACATCAGCAAGCCGACAAGGTCTGTATAGGTTATTTTATTTTCTTCTGTGACAGTTTTGTTGTAGTCCGAGATACATTCTGATATAGAAGCCTTGTCTTCAAAGCTGTCTGCATATATGCTTATTGACGAAGGTGCATCAAGGCTTATAACGCCCAGCTTTTCCAGATTATCCTCATAGCTTCCCGATGATATGTAATTGTCATATACGGATATAAGGACATCATCGGAAGGATTTTCCATATATCTGTCAAAAGCCTTTGCCATACCTTCTTCGGTAGTCGGAGGAGCCTGTGCGGTCTGAACATTTTGCTGGCGGAGTTGAGCGAGCATTTCAGGTGTCATTGAAGCCTCGGAAATTGACGTTTCAGGCATAGAAGCTTGGGGCATATTCCCCGACATTGCCGCCAATGCCATGATTGTCATATACATATTTGCCTTATCTGTTATGCCGAGATTTTCGATATATTTTTTAGCATCCTTTATTTTTTCGCTGTCCGTTTTAGGCTCGAATACCATTCCCGTGATGACATTTTTATTTGGATCATCCTGTTGAGCCTGAACTATACGGCTGTTGTTTGTATAGTCTATCATATAATTTGTCAGATGTCTTGTATATCCGAGGGGTTTTGATATAAGGATGCTGTCTGAAGCTTCCTTGGGCTTTATGATACCTGTTATTTTGAGTGTGAGGGCATTTTCGAGCTTTTGCTTTATTTTTTTCTCGTCCGACGAGATATCGTCATAATAGCCGAATCTGTTTTTTACATAGTAGTCGCAGGCGGGCATGACATAAAATGTTTTGCTGCATATATCGCTGTATTCGAGCTTATGATCATCCAATTGGACATTTTCGCCTTTTTCGATCTTCTTTGAAATTTCTTTATATTCATCTACGGGAAGAAATCCCATCTGATAAAGTGCTGTTACAGGTATTTCATTGTTTTCGTCAAGAACAAGCACAAGCTCATTGTATTCCTTCGGCATAGAGCCATATACTATATCATAGTTGTTCGTTATGGCACTGCTTACAGCTTTGGTTTTAGGATCATACAGAATCTCCTCAAGCATAGATGTACCGCCTCCTACCATAGCCATAGCACCGTCGGTTGCACCAAATTCCATACCGCCGAATGAGATGGTCTGATTTTTCTTGTCATTGATGGTACTGCCGTCAGTGTTTACGAGCTTATCATTTGGATCATAGGAGTATACATTGAATTTAGTATCGTATGAATAGATGATTCCATTCTCACCGATATATTTATTTATCTCACTGTTTTTGTTGTCGAGGTATTTTTTGAAGTCAGTAAGATTGTTTTTGGTAAAGCTCGTTGCCATTTTGGAAACAGCTTCGAGTTGTACATTATCGGAGTATACGGCATCCATTTCATGTTCGGGCGGATCGGGATTGACGGATTTTTGACGGGCTTCAATGAAACTGCTGAAATCAATTGATTGAGCATTTATAGTTATAGGATATGATGACATGGTGTTACGCTGAATGCTGTCGATATAGAGATTTACACCGTTTGAAAGTGAAAGTATAAGAGCAATCCCGATAATGCCTATTGAGCCTGCAAATGATGTGAGGAAGGTTCTGCCCTTTTTCGTGCGGAGATTGTTGAAGCTCAAGGAAAGAGCAGTGAGAGATGACATTGATGATCTTCCCATGTTTTTATGTTGGGGTTCTTTTTCGTCAGCCTTGGGTTCAAAGGGGTTTGAATCATCAATAATTTTACCGTCTGAAAGCCTTACGATACGATTGGCATATTTTTCGGCAAGTTCGGGATTATGCGTTACCATTATGACAAGCCTGTCCTTTGCGACTTCGTTTAGCAGATCCATGACCTGAAGGCTTGTTTCGGAGTCTAAAGCACCTGTCGGTTCATCGGCAAGGAGTATGCTCGGATCATTGACCAATGCACGTGCAATGGCAACTCTCTGCATCTGACCGCCTGACATCTGATTCGGTCTTTTGTGGAGCTGGTTGCCCAAGCCTACTTTTTCGAGAGCCTCTTTGGCACGTTTTTTTCGTTCTGATTTTGATATGCCCGAAATAGTGAGAGCAAGCTCGACATTTGACAGGATACTCTGATGAGGGATAAGGTTATAGCTCTGGAAAACAAAGCCTATTGTATGGTTGCGGTATGAGTCCCAGTCCCTGTCCTTATATTTTTTTGTGGAAATGCCGTTGATGATTAAATCACCGCTGTCATATCTGTCAAGACCGCCCACTATGTTCAATAGTGTGGTCTTTCCGGAACCCGAAGGACCGAGTATCGCAACAAATTCATTGTCACGGAAATTAAGGCTCACGTCATTGAGAGCAGTCTGTATAAGGTCGCCTGTCTTGTATTGCTTTTTGATATTCTGTATTTTGAGCAAATGTTACATCTCCTCTTTAATTCTTTTAGGAAAATTATAATACAACAGGAAATGTTTGTCAAAGTATTTTTACTTTATTTTCACGGCAATTACAGTTATATCATCGTCATGACCGTCATTTCTTCTCGAGACAGCTTCGTCATTGATAATATCGGCTAATTCCTGCATACTTTTGTTTTCGCATGAGTTGAGGATATGTTCTATCCATTCATCGCCCGTGACGGTCGCACCGTCCGAAAGCATGACAATGATATCATCACGTGTAAAATTATCCTCTGTGGCAGTAAATCTGACTTCGGGCAGTATTCCGACAGGTAATGAAGGAGTTTCAATGCGGTAGGTCTTATTTCCCTTTTTGACGAAGGACAGAGCCGCACCTGCCTTGAAAAAATCAGTCTCACCGTTATAAAGGTCTATTGAAAGGATGTCAAGTGTAGCGAGGGATTCATCCTCGGATTTGACCATAAGAGCGGAATTTACGACCTTGAGGGAACAGTCGAATCCCAGACCGGCTTTTATCAGCTTTGACATTATGCTTACAGCCATTCTTCCGTCAACGGCAGCACGTCCTCCTGTACCCATGCCGTCACTTAAAACGGTTATGAATCTTCCCATACCGTCATAAAAATAGTTGAAATTATCACCGCACAATTGTCCGCTGTCACTTATATGCTGGCTTGATGCTATTTCAACATCAAAGACGGCTTTTTCGCAGAGGATTATCCTGCATCTGCCGAATGCCGCCGTGATATTGGGAGTATCAAAGATGCGTCCGCATATTTTTGATATTTCGCTGACGATAACAGGACGTTTTATTTTGCTTCTGTCACCGTCGAATATCTCTGTTTCAACGGTCATTCTTCCCATATAGTCCACACGGCAGCTGACATCTATCGGTATCATGCCGAGGTCTTTGAATTTCATCAGGATCTTTTCGGCAAGGTCATTGTCAAAAAATTCATAATTCTCATATTCATCAGCCATTTCACCGAGTATATCGCCTAAGCCGCAGAACTGTCCTGCAACGACGGTTCTTATTTCATCAATGCGTTTTGCGGCAGCCTCCGAAAGAAGATAATTTTTATATGATTTGTTCACAGCAGATGCCATCTCAACAGTCCGACAGCATTTTCTTTTTAATTCGTCACAAAAATCCTTTGCTTCTATCTCACCCTTTCGTTTGAGCTTTTTTGTAACGGAATCGAATAATTCAAGTGAGACACCGCTTCTGTGTTCCCAGCAAAATGTTTTCATGCCGCAGCGTACACAGGTGCTTTCGACAGCCTTTTGATATACGCTTTCGGGGGTAGGTGTAACAACATTTGAAAGTCTTTTTGATACCTCGTCAACATCACTTGATACACCCGATAATGCTTTTGACGCAAAGTCAAGACGCATGATAACGGAACGTCTCAAGCTCTCATAGTTTTTATCGCTCCTTTTCAGAGAAAATACGGCTGTTATGAAATTGAATGTATTTTTCGGTATGAGTATGAATATAAGACCTGATATTGTCAATTCATAAAGGGTTTGTATGACACTGTTAAGACCGCTTGCCTGAAGTGAGGCTATGCCGCTGCCGAAAATGAACATGACAGCGGATAATATTCTTCCTGTCGGTGCAAAGAGTCCTGCAAGGAGTCCGCCGAAGGCATAGGCTGTTCCAAGAAAATAGTAATCGGATGAGGATATCCCTAAAATGATGCCCGTTGATATTCCTGCAATACAGCCTCCTGCAACACTTCCGTAATGTGCTGCGACCAGTATACATATCCCTGCAATCATCCTTCCGAGCGAAAGAGAGCCTATTGTAACGGATGATATTCCCGAAATGGCGATACAGCCTGTAAGTATGAGAGCGGAAATTTCCTGCGGAAGCAGAGTTCCGAGAGTTTTTGTGCCATTGAGGATGGTGATGGTGCGGGAGATAAAATAAGTCCCCAAGCCTGCTAAAATCGTTTCAAGAGCATACATGAACAGATCCTTGTATCCGTTGACGGTCATGACAGCCATGCTTGTTGCCATTGCAGGTATGATGCAGACAAGGACATTGTACCAGGCATATCTGTTGAGCTTTTTGATATCCTTGAGAGTCCATCTTATTGCAAGTACAGCCAGCATTGCAGCAATGTATCTGAAGTGATATCCTCCGTGAAGCATATAGCCGACAGATGAACCGATGATAGAAAATAATATATTCGGGAATGGAACAGAGGCTGCAAGGGATATACCGAAAGGTGCATACTGTTCAAAGACAGTGCTGTTTGCCGCAAGGACACCGCATGAGAAATATAATATATTTACGATTATTTTTATTGTACTTCCGCTCAAGGCATTTTTTATATCCGTTCTTCTTACAGTGGATATGTTCATCAATAAACTCTCCTTAAAATATTTTTTGTATTATTATACAGCTTTTATATAAATATCTTTGTCGATTCGCACATTTTTTGAATAAAAAAAGAAAACGAAAATTTGACAATATATAATGCTTTTTGATATAATTAAGAAGAAATATTTATAAAAAGGGCGGTGATATCAATATGTCGGAAAAAATCAGGGATATTGATGACAGAGGCAATATTTCCAATAAATTCAAGCTTGCGATGGCGTTCAATATATGGCGGATACTTGACAAAAATGAATATGAAAGCTCGCTTGAATATATTGATAAAAATAAATGGGTGTTGTTCACGCTTGTGATGTCAAGCTATAAAAAGCTGATATATCAGAGAAAGAAAACTGCAAGAGAGGTAGTATGTGAGATAGCGTGGGCAACAGGATATATAATCCCGCAAAATTTCGACTATCGTTACTGCGGATATGATATAGGTGCAATGAGGCATACGATAAAAGATAAGTATACAGTAGGTTCAAATATCCTGAAAAATTCCATTGATACAGATATGATAGAGGATGACGGTGAAGATGGTTCTGTTCTGTATGAATTGAAGCAGCTCCCTTTGTCATGCTGGCTGAATCTGAAGGATACCATAAAGAAATACAATAAGAAGTGGGAGGAGGATATAAGAACAAATCTGTACTGCTGGATGGGAGCAGGCTATGAATATGTGCTTGATTTTTACAGCTTTGTAAATATATGTGCATATTATAATATGGAGACAAAGCCTCTTGAAAGCGTATGGAACGGTTATATGAAGCCGTCGGTTCAGAAGCCCCTGATATATATAGCAAAGGATTTTCCTGAATACAGGACATTCTGGGAATCCTGGTACAATGAGCTGTATAAGTATTCCTATGAGATATTCGACCTTGCCAAAAGGTCTTTTGAGTGGGATACGAGTCAGATGAATGAAAGAAAGAGACTTCTGGTAAATTCAGGGCTGTGGGATGATCTTGTAAACAGCAGGAATTTGTCCGTCAACAGAAATGAAATAAGCATAGATACAGAAAATTTTGCGGAAAAATGGCTTGAAAGACCGCTCGATTCTTCATCGAACAAGAAACTTGAATTTCACGGATTTTTTACGAGCAAGAGAAGAAATATCAATACAAAAAACAATAGTGATCAGCAGCAGGGAGTAAGAGTTGTCAGCATATCTATGGACGAAATAAAGGAGATCGCAAGCATAACTGCTCCGAGTGAGATACAGGCTGATCTTTCCGAACTGGAACAGCCGAAAGAGACAACTCCTCCACCTGAACCCGAAAAAAAAGGTGGTTTTATGGAATTTCTGAAAGGTTTGTTTTCCAAAAAGGAACAGCCCTCCGAAACACCGCCTGAACCTGAAGAATCACCCGAAATAAAAATGAAGAACAAGTATCTTGAAATACTCGATAAAAATGCAGATAATCCGATATTCAAGCATGATATAAAGGTGACCAAGGAGCATATCGAGCAGATACAGTCAAGACTTCAGAAAATAAATGCTATTTTATCCGAGCATTTCAAGCCTACCGAAATGACATACAGCAGATTTGTAAAGATCATTGAAGAAGCCGCAACAAGATTTTATGCAAATGTCAGGACAATGATAAAAAGAATAGATATATTTGATACAAAGGATTATCTGAATATATCCCGTTCAAGTACAGGTATGTCCGTAGCCGCCAAAAAGGAACGTATGCGGATATATACCGAGCATATAAACTATGTCCATAAGCTTGTCGATTCAAATGAAAATATCATCAGCAAATTGGACGGACTTCTGCTTGAGCTTACAAAGCTGGACGACTTCAGCGAGGAATCACTCAATAACAATCATGCGATAAACGAGCTTACCGATCTTATAAATCAGACCAAATATTATAAGCAATAAAATATCTCCCGAAACAGTCGGAAAATGTTTCGGGGGATATTTTAATTTTCATCTTTTTTTGCCCTTCTTACAGCGTCAATACAATATGCTTTTATTTCGATACTGTTCATGTAGTTGTCAAAAACATGGTCACCATGCAGCTCAAAATATTTTTTGAACGGACAGAACAGCCTGACTATGTTCGTCTGATTGAAGAAAACTATCTGAACGGGACATTCCATTATATCACTCATGCCTGATATAGTAAGAACACCATGCTCTCTTTTTGAGGTATCACAGTTTCGGATAATATAATTTTCCGCTTTCAGCTCTGTAAGTCTTTCATTGTCATTTGAGCCTGCAATCTCGGCAACAGCGAAACGCTGTGTATTTTCCCTGAAGTCGGTGTCGATGATGACCTGTGCGGCATCAAGCATGAAGTCATAGCCGTAGCTCCATGTTGAGTGATATTCTGCCATTATCCAGTCATTTATTTCTTTTTTGCCCTGAAAAATCATTTAAAAAAATCCCCCTTAAAATTTCTGATAAAACGGATATGTACTTTGAGCAGCCTGCTGTGCAAAGTCCGAATCCAAAGGAATAATATCTATATAAGCCCCCTGTGTATAAGGATAGACCTGTTGGGCAATATCATCCAATACAGACATATTCCCCTCAAAGTCAACGATAACCAGATACCCCATTGAATCGCCCTGCTGTATGCCCTTGAGATATGCGGTGTATATACCGTCAGTCTGTGCCATGAGATCTTGGAGTACCCTTATCATATCATTCGGTACTGAACGTAATTCAAAGAGTGTTATCGGTTCTTCATTTTCTTCAAAGTCATTTTCTGAAGCGTCAGCTTGATATTCTTCAGAATTATTTTCAGAAATTTCCTCGGGATATTTTTCGGGAATTTCGTCAAAATATTCTTCGTCTATATTTATATCTGAAGATACTTTCTTTATTAAATTAAGTGCATTGTTGTCTATGATCATATTGAAGCCGAATGGATTTACAGCTATTTTTTCGCCCTGACTGCAAAGATATTCAATGTCCTTGAAGCTGACGATATTTCCTGCACACTGTCTGTCACGGTCAAAACGGCTGAATTCTGTCCAGTCCGTAAAAAAGGGTATGAGTGTATCATCATTTTCGAGCTTGAGTGCAGGAATGGTAATTGCAGTACCGTCTGCCGAGCGGATAGCTTTGAGAAAGCTGTTTTCAAGACCGTCAAGGGGAGTATTCCTGTCAATTATAACCGGCATGAGATATTTCGCCTGGTACAGTGAACGAAGCATTTTTGTTCTTGTATTTTTGGTAGATGTGCCTGATCTGAATGTTTGAAAAAACATATTTGCATTGACCATAAGGGACGGATTCATGACAGGCTGTTCAGCTTTCGGCAGAGATGAAAAGTCAGGTCTTTCAATAATATCAAAAAGACTTATCTGTATAAACTGCTGTCCGTTGTCTAAAATTATATTTTCGATACCGCATCTGAACAAATCACTGAAAAACTGTATTCGTGTTTCAGGCTTGCAAAGTTCCGTTTCAATTTCAGTTTTATGTACAGCTAAATGTTCCTTGAAAGCCTCGCAGAAGGTCTTTTCGGAA
>CACXGJ010000119.1 GCA_902767125.1 uncultured Ruminococcus sp.
GACATGAATATTGATATTTCTGATTTATCTTGTTTTGCGGTATGTAACGAATTACATACCCCCTAACTCAAAACGTTACAGATTAATCCTTTGAACTATATCTATGTGTTCGGTTATTTGAAATCACACGACAAATTTAGACTCCGCTTACAATTCGGTAATATGCATTTGAAGTTATCTTATATACAACCGCATAAAACACAGCGAACACACCAAAGCTTGCCGTTGCTGTAATGACAAACATTTTAGTGTTTGCCATTCCGAACATTATAAGCACCTTACTGACAATCGGCATTGCAAAGGCAAGGTGCAGTCCGGCAAGCACCAGCGGCAGGAAAAATACCGTAAGCAGCTGAGAATTAATACTCCTGCGAATTTCACGTTTTGTCATTCCCACTTTCTGCATAATATCAAAACGTTTTTCGTCTTCATATCCCTCGGATATCTGCTTGTAGTAAATAATAAGCACTGCTGCTATCAGAAAAACAAAACTCAAAACAATGCCAAGGTAAAATAAACCGCCGAATGTACTGTAAAAATCCTCTCTGTTCGACTCACGATCATCAATACGTAAATAGCTGTATTTGTGTGTTTCATATCCGTCCGAATCTGCTATCTCGGTATTCAGCTTGTCGGACAGTGCTTTCTGCACCTTGTCATCCTTACCTGTATCAAAATAATAATAGCTCTCGTAATTTACTCTCGGAAAACCGCTGCTGTCGGAAAGTTTATCAAGCCCCTGAACAGCTCTGTTTACATCCGGTACAACAAGATATATAACCGAAATCAGATACTCCATTCCGTTTGTAATCTTTTCCGGTTTGTCGGACTTGGCGGCAATGGTAAACTCTCTGCCGCCTTTAAACGAGATTGTATTTCCCTTATAATTGTATCGTCCAGATATCATCAACGCTTCGCCTTCATTCAATTGAGTATTAGTGCCGCTTATCATGTTGTAATCCTCAAGAGAAATGAAATAAAACATTGATACATCTTTAAACGATGCCGCCGTCATATATTCAACCTCAGTTTGATTAGTTTCAACCTGCGTGTCCTGTATCTGCCCGGTGACTATCGCTACACTGTATTTCACTTCGTTTGAGGGGATAACGTCATTTTCACGGCATACTGTTTGTATCTTGGACAATATACTCTCGATATCGGAACGCTCTTCTATCCCAAGACTTTCGTACTCCATCTCAATATTAATCTCGTTTGGATAATGTATGTGAAGCGTATCTTCACTATTTGTGTACAGCGTAGTTGTGGAGGACATCATTACAAGCACCATGGTTGCCAGAATACAAATTGACGCAAGCCCCGCACCGTTGCGTTTCATACGATAGACCATTGAAGACACAGAAACAAAATGCTCAGGTTTATAATAATATCCCTTATTCTTTTGCAAAAGTCTGCAAAAAAACACAGAACCGGCAATCATAAGAAGATATGTACCTACAATGACGAGTATAACTGCAATAAAGAATACAGCCAATGCCGCTATCGGATTACCTATACTGACTGAAAGATAATACCCTGTAAATATACACATCAGTCCGATAATGCCTAAGAAAATATTGCCCTTCGGAGGCTTCTCACCCATGTTGTCGCTTTTTAACAAATCTATTGCACTGGAAAGTCTGACCTGTCTTAATGAGTTCAGAAACAGCAAAACAAATATACCACCATATAGAATCACCGCCATGTACACTGAACGCAGCGAAACGGATATTCCGTAACTGACCTCGCCTCTCATTACAAAAACAAGTGCCAGCTCTGCCATTTTCGACAGGGCGATACCGATAAACAGTCCTGTCATAATTGATACTACATAGACAATCAAAGTTTCCCAGAACAGTATTACTCCGATATTCCTCTTGCCCATTCCTAGAATATTGTACAAGCCGAATTCCTTTTTACGTCTGCGTATCAGAAATGAATTGGTATAGAACAGAAATATTGTCGAAAAAATTGCTATGACCCATGTACCCAAACCAAGAATCATTCGAATTGTATCACCGAAGCTGACCTTTGTTGTATCGCTTAATTGAAGGAACGACATTATGTAGTACATCGTTACCATAATAATGCAGGTCATTATATACGGGAAATACATTTGCCTGTTTTTTCGTATTCCTTCAAAGGCAAGCTTTGGATATATCCATCTGTTCATCTTTTATCGCCTCCTGTCATCATAATTGTGAGCGTCTGCGTAATCTTGCTGTAAAGCTGATCATCTGTATCCGTACCACGATATATCTGATGATACACCTCGCCGTCCTTGATGAACAGAACCCTGTTGGCTCTGCTTGCGGCGGCAGTCGAGTGCGTTACCATAACGATTGTCTGTCCGGCAGAGTTCACCTGTGAGAACAGACGCAAAAGTTCATCGGAAGAGCGTGAATCCAGTGCCCCTGTAGGTTCGTCCGCAAGTATAAGCTGCGGATTTGTGATGAGTGCCCTTGCAACGGCTGCACGCTGCTTCTGACCGCCCGAAACTTCGTAAGGATACTTTTTTAGCAATTCCGTAATACTGAGCATTTCCGCAATCGGCGCAATTCTTTCATTCATTACTTTGTATTCAGTTCCCGCAAGCACAAGAGGAAGATAAATATTATCCTCAATAGTGAACGTGTCAAGCAGATTAAAATCCTGAAAGACAAATCCGAGGTGCTCTCTGCGAAAACCTGCAAGCTGTTTATCAGGCAGTTTGGTTATATCCTCACCGTTTAATAGGACACTGCCCGAAGTCGGTCTGTCAAGAGCTGCCATGATATTGAGCAGAGTAGTTTTTCCCGAACCCGACTCCCCCATAACGGCAACATACTCGCCCTCTTCAACAGTGAAGCTAACGTTTCTTAGTGCTATAACCTCGTTTGCTCCGAAGCGTGTTGCGTATACCTTCTTTAACGAATTGATTTCCAAAATACTCATTAAAAAAACCTCCTTGTGACATTATAATATCACACTCAAACACAGCTTTTCCATAGATTTTGCTTACGTTTGCCTTACATTTTTGAAAGGTTGACGATTGTATGAGAATACTGTTAGAGTAAACAGTATTAAAGTTTGGATTGAAAATTTCTGCATAAACTAATAAGCCTGTACCAACCTATTTTATCAGTACAGGCATTTTTTTATGTATATACTTTTTTATCCAACTTTAAGCGTACCGTTGTACCCTTATCTATTTCCGATTCAATAGCGATATGTACACCAAGCCTTCCGCAAATCTGTTTGCACAAATACAACCCCAGACCGCTTGCGGCACTGTATTCCCTGCCGTGATATCCGGTAAAGCCTTTCTCAAAAACCCGTGGAATGTCCTCAGGTGCTATACCGATACCCGTATCGGTAATACACAGCGTTTTAGGAGATTCAACTTTGATTGTAACAGAACCGTTTTTCGTGTATTTCAGCGAATTGGATAGCAGCTGACCTATAACAAAAGAAAGCCATTTTTCATCGGTAATAACGGAAACCTCAGTTTCTTCAAAACTAAGACTTATGTTTTTCATTATAAAATCTCCACGCAGCCTGCGGATATTATCTTTCAAGATTTTGTCAAGCTTGATTTCACGAAAAACATAGTCTGTTGTATCCGACTCCATTCTAAGGTAGGTAAGCACCATTTCAACGTACTGCTCGATGTGCAGCAGGTCGGAACTAAGCTTGCGTGAAAGCGAAGTGTCTTCCTGCTTTAAATGCAGCTGCATTGAGGCAATCGGAGTTTTTATCTGATGAACCCAAATTGTGTAATAGTCTATCATATCGTCATACATCTTTGTCTTTTGCTGCTCTGTTTTATGTTTTTCATCACAAAGATGTTCTATTATGCAGCGGTAATCGTTATCCGTCAAAGATGAAAACAAACCAAGCTCCGACAGTATCACAATATCGGAACGTTCTTTCAGCTCACGAAGAATTTTATGTTTATTATAATCACGCACAAATAAAAAAGCAGCTATTATTATTCCGAATATAAAACATAACGCAGTTGGGTACAATACAGCCAACAGCGGCAGTCGATACAAATAAAAACTTACGATAAAGACGGCGGCAAAAAGTACCCATACAAGAATAAGACGCAGCTTTTCTCTAAGATACGGTATAATAAAACTCACAATGTCTGCACCTCCAGCAAATAGCCAAGTCCTTTTTTCGTAATTATTAAACTTGACAGTCCGATATTTGACAGCTTTTTTCTAAGGCGGTTTATATTTACCGTTAAGGTATTGTCGTCAATATAGCAGTCGGATTCCCACAGCGTGTCCATTAGCTTTTCACGGCTTACAATCTTGCCTTTGTTATCCATAAAAACGGATAATATGCGATATTCGTTTTTCGTCAGGTCAACGCTTGCACCACGATATACCAGCGTACAGTTTGCCGTGTTAAGATACAATTCACCTTTATCCTTTTGTTCGACAGTACCAAAAGAATATGTTCTGCGAAGAAGTGCCTGTATCTTCGCAAGAAGCACCTCGTAATCAAACGGCTTCGCAACAAAATCATCGCCGCCCATATTCATTGCCATTACCATATTCATATTGAGTGCGGCAGATGATAAAAAGATAATCGGAACAGTCGAGTGCTCCCGTATTTTTGAACACCAATAATACCCGTCAAACGCCGGCAGCCCAATATCCATTATGACAAGATGAGGCTGTATCTCCGTAAATTCTTCGGTGATTTTTCGGAAATTATTAACGTTTATAAATTGCAGGTCGTATTTCTCGCCATACTTTTTTGACGCTTCAAAAATACCCTCGTTGTCCTCTATCATATATATTTTGTACATCTTCCGTATCCTTTCATCACCAAAATTGATTATCCGTTCAGAATATTTGACCCGGAAGTTTTAGTTTCTCTTTCGGTGGAAATTTTTTGTCAAACTCTTCAACATCGGAGTCATTTACATAATATCCTTTTGGAGTTTGGTATACTCCTGTGATACCGTCAAGATATCCGGAAATAAGCTCTTTGCACAGAAAAAAAGACGAATCCGCATCTTCCGGCAGATCGTGGTATCTGATGCCGAATTTGCTTGCATAATCAAATCCGCTTTTGCCGTAAAAGTCAATGTTGCCCTCGAACAAAACAGCTCCAAATCCAAGCTGCGCGGCTTTTTCAAGAGAATAATCCAGCAGTGCCTTACCGTAACCCTGACGTTTCAGCTGAGGAGTAATACAAATTGGTCCCATTGTAAGAATGGGAATCACACTGCCGTCGTCAGCGTTAATGACAGTTTTCATAAACATATTCTGTCCAATAAGTCTGCCCTCTTGCTCCATTACAAAATCAAGTTCCTTTACAAACGCAGAATCGTTACGCAGAATATGAATCACATAATGCTCGCTGCACCCAGGACGGTAGACGTTCCAAAAAGACTCCCTGATAAGGTTTTCTACCTCTCTTTGTTCCTCTTTATTTTCCAAACGAATGATGTAGTTATTTGTATTCATTATCTTTCCTCCAAGTAATCAGTACATAATTCAATTCCAATGGCTGCATATTTTTTAGTGTCCTTTATGTTTTTCTTTTCGTCTTTTTTGTTTGAGCTCGAATTGCCGCCGCTTTTCGGCTTCCCTTTGCTCACGGGAAATATGCCTGCGTTCGGTTTTCATTTCCTCACGCTGCTTTTGCAAAGCCTGTTGGGATTTTGTGCCGATACCCACTGATTCGAGCTGTCTGCGTGCATTTCTTTGACGGCGTTTCGGATTGTCCGCTGTTTTCTTTTGTACCGTTTTTACGGGTAATGTAAATTTCAGTTCAGCGTAACGTTCCAGAATAAATACGTAAATTTCGGCATCGGTAGGCTCTGCTCCGAATGTGACTTTACATACGGAAAGCTTTCCGTTGTAGATTCGTTCAAATATACCTATCCAAAAAGGCTCTTCGAAAAAGACAGTCAGTTTACTTTCCATAACACATACTTTCCAAAAGGCAGCTATATCTATTCAATAAAATCTAAATATCTCTCACGAAAATATGCTGCCTCTCCTCCTATCAGCGTCTTTTAAACAGTACAATTTCCGGATTGCTGCCGTCTGAACCATAACTACAAATCAAAATAAAAGTCGTATCGGCAACAACTCCGTAACAAATACCCACATCTGCAATTTCAATCTGTGTGCCAAGATAGATGTTTTTGTCATTAAGAAACTTTACTTGTTTGCCGCCGTGTAATGTGTATTCAAGATTCACATATTCCCCTACAAGCTCATAAAGCTTTTCCGTAACAGGTAAACTCTCTGCTTTAAGTAATGTGTTTATCTCGTTTTTTAGCTGTTCCTTAAATTTCTCATAAGCCGCTCTACCGCCAACCTTAATATATTCTGCTGCAACGCACCGCCCTCCAAACGGAGAACCGCAGGTATTCACACAGCCTTTGCATTTGTTTTTATTATTGCATTGTTCACATTCTGCTCCGCAATACGTATTCATATAACCTCCCCGTTACCCATAATAGATAAACATTTATTTTTCATTTTCCTTATCAATAATCCAGTTATCCAAATATTTCATTTGCTCTTCCGTATGAAACCAATGCTCACCGTTTTCCATTATTTTCAGGTTTGCATTATGGCAATCAGCAAATGCCTTAATAGTATTATAGGACGTCAAACAGTCACTGCTGCCGTACAGAATATGTGTAGGTACTGTCCATTTTACAGGGTGTTCTCTGACATAGCACAAATACTCCCATGATAAAGCTTCGCCGAAATCTGTGTTTATCTCCCCCTTTTGCTTCAAGTCCGATTCAGATACATTTGCCCACTTCATCATATCACAGATAAGCTGCTTCATATCGACAATCGGCGATATAAAATATGCCGTTTGCACCATATCATCAATGTCTGCGTTCATACTAAAAAATGCACCTATGCTGTTTGCAATAAGGATTATATGTTCATATTCTGCATTCAGCCGCTTTATTGCCGAATGTATTTCTTTTCCTGTTTCCCACGGAGTGAATGTTTTGTAATCAAGTCCTAATACATCACACTCCGGAAAAAGCGGCTTGTAATGCTCGCTTTCCGCTGCATTGCCGCCTTTCCTGCGAATGTATAGAATTGCTGTTTTCATTCTCCTTGTTCTAACCTTACTGACTTTCTCTGACATAATGAAAATCATCACCGTCATCGTTCTTAACAACAAGCTCATCAAATGGAATCTCACCCGTTGCGTATATGTTGCTCATAAGTTGACCTCTGTTATTGTAAAGATTATACCAATAAGTCTTCTCACCACTGTCGCTTTCGCTGTATTCAAGCTTAACGCTACCCTCTTCCATCTCGTCATGCCATGTACCGCTGTATATGTCATCGCCTTTTGTGAACCATAAAGAAGCGTTGCTCGTAGTACAATGCCAAACACCGTCAAGTGAAGCAACGCTGATACTCGTTTGAACAGGATCGATCACTTCAAAATATTTGTTGTCGGAGAACTCGCTGTCTGTTTCTGCTTCCTCAGTTTCTCTGACATAGTGAAAATCATCGCCGTCATCGTTCTTAACAACAAGCTCATCAAATGGAATCTCACCCGTTGCGTATATGCTGTACCAAAGCTGATCTCTGTTATTGTAAAGATTATACCAATATGACTTTTCACCGTTGGAGTTTTCGCTGTATTCAAGTTTAACATCGCCCTCTTCCATGTTATCGTGCCAAGTACCGCTGTTGATGTCGTCACCCTTTGCAAACCATAGAGATGCGTCACTCGTTGTGCAGTGCCATTCGCCGTTAAGCGATGCGACACTAATACTCGTTTCAATGGGATTCTCCACTGCGAAAAACTCTGCTGTGCGTTGAGTGCTATCTTCCGGGGCGACTATGCTTTCGGAACTTTCGGAACTTTCCGACTTACTTACAGCCAACGAACTCTCCTTTTCCGAAACAAGGCCGCTTTGATCAGTCTTTACAGATTCGTTGGAGCTTGTCTGCTTAGATCTTGTCGAAGAAACGCTCGCCAAAGAATCAGCTTGCGTTTCTGCTGCTGCATTGTCTGAAGTGTTTATGTTTATGCTTGTTTCTGCATTTGAGTTTGTGCTATTGCTTGCACAGCCCGAAGAGGTCAGTAATAACGCACAAAGCACAACGCTCATACAAATAATTCGTTTTTTCATAATTATTTTCCTCCCTTTTATCATCAATAAAATTATTTGGCATATATTTTGATTCATTCACAAAGCCGGTTAAATGTGTTCTGTAGTTCTCATCACAATAATTTCAACTATACTCGAAAGCGTTAAGATTTAGCACTTTTCGTTCTCAGACCGGCAATTCGCTACGCTCTTGCCTGTTTTGATTTTTACCGAAAAGTATTATTTTAAGGGTTGCTTTGATTTATAGTTTATTCTATTTCGCTGAGGGTAGTTTATTTTCTACAATAATTTATTCCATCAGCGAACAAGGGCTCTGCCCCTGCACCCCGAAAGCTTTGAAAAGCTTGACCAAACTTTAAATGGTAAATCTTTTAGACCGTGCGTATAATTTTTGCAGCTATCAACAATTATTCGTGAGCAGAAACATACTCCTCGACTTTCCCCGATATTTCCAAATCTTGCTTCGGTATAATTTTAGTTCTCTCGTCCTTAGGAAATTGCAGCGAGATAACAAGTGCTCTGCAAATAGTACCCAATCTTTCGGCAAGCTCTTCGTCAGAAAAACGCATAACTTCACTTGCACATAAAGCGGCTAATCCGTGAGCATACGACCATAAATTGTCATAAAGCCATTTTGCCTGCTCTCGGTCGATATGGAAAATATCAATAACTGCGTCAAGTATCGTTTCAAGATGACCCTCTCGGTCGAGAAAATCCATAACGGTTGACGTATCATTCGCTTTTCTCATAAACAGCAGACGAAACAAACTCGGCTCGTCCATAGCAAACTTTATGTACTCCATTGCAAAGCCCTTAAACGCAGGCGTCATCGCAAGCCCTCGCTCGGCATAGACGTTGTACATCTCTCTCGCCTGAATGACTGCTGCGTTCCTCAGATCCTCCAACGTATTGAAATATGTAAACACCGGACTTGTTGAGGTGCCAATTTTTTTTGCTACGGATTGTGCTGTAATGCTTTCCAAATTGCTTTCACGAATAATATCCAATGCGGCATCAATAATATCCTCTTTTGTAAATTTAGGCTTTGGCGGCATTTTATCACTTCCTGTTATACAACAATGTTTATTATGTAATAAATATTATATAATATTCGTTTCGTTTTGTCAATAGCCTTTTATAATTTTTTTCATATTTTACATACGCTGTACACAACTTAAGCATTTTCCGAATACAGCGAAATATTATAAAAAATAAACATTATGCGACAAAATGAATTTCCTAATTTTTGATATTTCTTTAAGTTGCGGATAGTGAATTATTAATATGCAGTTAGCTAATTAACTCACAAAATATTCTATAACTTTGATTTGAAACACTATTTTAAGTCATTCACCTTAGCCAAGAATATATTTATGCTGTGTTTATGCCACAAAAGCTATTCAAAATATATTCATACATGATAAATATTTACTTGTAATTTTCAAGGATATGTTTTAGACTGTCAAAAGTACTTTTTTAAAATGGAATTCGGCAAAATCAACAATAACAGACTTAAAGAGTAACCCAAAATTCCTTTTTCTTTTGCTATTGATTTAAAATCCAACTATTAATTGTACATGATGATGTCATTTAAATATCTGTTATTACTTTACAACAATCTGAACTCTATCAATCGACTTATTACTCTCACCTGCAAAAGTGTCAGACGAACCGCCTGTTTCCTTGTCATTCTCCATCCAGTCAAAATAATCCTTCTGCCCAATTACTCTGACACGATAACGTATAGCGTGTTTCTCTGCTGTTATGGTAAGTCTATAAATTTTGTCGGTGTGTATTTCTTTAGCTTTCTGATATTATCACCTCCGGTATAAAAAATAGCCGCATTTCTGCGACTTTAAAAA
>CACXGJ010000120.1 GCA_902767125.1 uncultured Ruminococcus sp.
ATACTTTCTTGTCATAACTCGATTTCTCCCTCAAATACTGTTTCTGCATAGCCTGTAAGATATACTGTTTCATCGGTATATTCTATGATAAGATTACCGCCCTTGAGCTTTACCGTGATAGGCTCGTTCTTCTTGCAAAGACCGTTTTCAACGGCTGCAACGGCTACTGCACACGCACCTGTTCCGCAAGCCCATGTTTCACCGCTGCCACGCTCCCATACACGCATTTCAATGGTATGTTCATCTATAACTTTAACAAATTCTGCATTTACTCTTTCAGGGAAAAGCTCGCTGTTTTCAAAGAGAGGACCTATTTTTTCAAGGTCTATTTTCTGTACATTGTTGCAGAATACAACGCTGTGAGGATTACCCATTGATACGCAGGTTATATTATATTCTATACCGCCTATTGTAACAGGCTCATTTATTACTTTGGGTTTGTTTATTGCAACAGGAATTTCAGATGATGCAAGTACAGCTTTACCCATGTCTACACGGAGAACGTCTACATTGCCGTCATGTCTGAATGCCTTGAGAGTCTTTATACCGCTCAAAGTTTCTATCTTGATAGTATCGCCCTGAACCATGTTGTGATCAAAGAGATATTTTCCGACACAGCGTATGCCGTTGCCGCACATCTTGCCCTCGCTGCCGTCAAGGTTATACATCTTCATTTTGGCATCTGCAACATCCGACGGGCATATAAGGATAACACCATCTCCGCCTATGCCATAGCGTCTGTCGGCAAATCTGACACTCAATCCTTCGGGGTTGTTTATCTTCTGGTCAAAGCAGTTGAAATAGATATAGTCATTTCCACAGCCCTGCATCTTTGTAAATTTGAGCTTCACTTTTTCCGTTCTCATGTCATTTATATTTACAAGCTCGGTGCTGTATTCGGAATATTTGCTCTTTAATGAATCAGCCAACGCATTAGCTGTATCTATTGAAGTAAGACAAGGGATATTTCTTTCAACGGTCTTTCTTCTTATCTTAACGCTGTCACGGGTAGGTATTCTTCCCTTTGATGAAGTTGAGATAACATAATTTATCTTTCCGCTCTCGATAAGAGTAAGGGTATTTTCCTTGCTGTTTTCGTGAATTTTGTCAACCTCGATTACATCGAGACCGTAATTTCTCAAGGTCTGTGCAGTACCCTTTGTTGCATAGAGGGTGAAGCCAAGCTCATCATATTTCTTTGCAACATCGCCTATCTCGCTCTTATCGGGATTTCTTACAGTGATGAATACACCGCCCTGCTTTGTCATCTTATAGCCTGCGGCGATAAGTCCTTTATAGAGAGCTTCCTCAAGAGTATTTGCAATGCCCAGAACCTCACCTGTTGATTTCATTTCGGGACCAAGCTGGTTATCAACATTGATGAGCTTTTCAAATGAGAATACAGGCACCTTTACTGCAACATAAGGTGAACGCTTGTACAAGCCTGTGCCATAGCCCATATCGGCAAGCTTTTCACCGAACATTGCTCTTGTTGCAAGGTCTACCATAGGTACGCCTGTGACCTTGCTGATATAGGGAATAGTTCTTGATGAACGTGGGTTTACTTCAATTACATAGAGCTTGCCTTCATAGATGAGATACTGGATATTTACAAGACCTTTTGTTTTGAGAGAAACAGCAAGATTTTTCGAGGTATCAACTATATTCTGTGTCATCTCATCGCTTATGTTCCATGCAGGATATACGGCGATAGAGTCACCCGAATGTATGCCTGCTCTTTCAACGTGCTGCATGATACCGGGGATAAGTATTTCCTCACCATCGCATATAGCGTCAACTTCAAGTTCCGTACCCGAAAGGTACTTATCTATAAGAATCGGGTTTTCGATATTTTGTGCAAGGATGATAGCCATGTATTCCTTGACATCAGCCTCATTGAAGGCGATTATCATATTCTGACCGCCAAGAACATATGACGGACGGAGAAGTACGGGATATCCGATTTTTTCTGCGACCTCAAGTGCTTCGGGAGTTGTCATTACGGTGAAGCCTTCGGGACGCTTTACATGATGAAGTTCAAGGAGTTCATCAAAACGCTCTCTGTCTTCAGCCATGTCAATGCTGTCGGCAGATGTTCCGAGAATATTAACACCCTGTTCATTGAGGAACTTTGTCAGCTTGATAGCTGTCTGACCGCCGAATGCAACAACTACACCGTAAGGCTTTTCGGTTGCGATTATACCCATTACATCCTCATTTGTAAGAGGCTCAAAATAAAGTCTGTCAGCGGTGTCGAAGTCGGTCGAAACAGTTTCGGGATTGTTGTTGACGATAACAACATCATAACCTGCCTGCTTCAAAGCCCATACACAGTGTACCGAGGCATAGTCAAATTCAATGCCCTGACCAATCCTGATAGGACCTGAACCGAATACGATAATAGTCTGACGGTCGGAGTTCTTTTCTTTTATGAATGCTTCAGCTTCATTGTCTTTATCAAAGGTAGAGTAGAAGTAAGGTGTTTCAGCCTTAAATTCAGCCGCACATGTATCGACCATTTTATATACAGGTGTCAGCGGATTCTCGACCTTACAGCCTGTCAGTTTTTCGATAGTCTTGTCAAGGAAGCCGTATTTCTTGGCTTTTATATAAAGTTCTTCCGTAAGTTTGGAATCAGCCAATTCCTTTTCACAGTCTGCAAGGTTTGCAAACTTGTACAGGAACCATTCATCTATCATTGTTATCTGATGTATATCATCAACGGACACGCCTCTTTTGAGTGCCTCGTATACACAGAATATCCTTTCATCATCACATACATAGAGCTTGTCATGTATCTCGCTGTCACTCATAGCCTCAAATTTTGGTGAAGAAAGTGTATCATGGTGTATCTCTGCACCTCTTACAGCCTTCATCATAGCCTGTTCAAATGACGGTGCAATAGACATGACTTCGCCTGTAGCCTTCATTTGAGTACCGAGAGTTCTCTTTGCATATACGAATTTATCGAAGGGCCACTTCGGGAATTTTACTACAACATAGTCTACAGTCGGTTCAAAGCACGCATATGTCGTACCTGTAACGGCATTTCTTATTTCATCAAGGGTATAGCCGATAGCGACCTTTGCGGCTACCTTTGCAATAGGATAGCCTGTTGCCTTTGAAGCGAGTGCGGATGAACGTGATACACGGGGATTTACCTCGATAACGGCATATTCAAAGCTTTCGGGTTCAAGTGCAAACTGACAGTTACAGCCGCCTTCTACACCAAGAGCCTGAACGATATCAAGTGCAGCGGAACGCAGCATCTGATATTCCTTATCGGCAAGAGTTATGGCAGGTGCAACAACGATACTGTCACCTGTATGTACGCCAACGGGATCGACATTTTCCATTGAACATACTGTTATGGCATTGCCCTTGCTGTCACGGACTACTTCAAATTCAATCTCTTTCCAGCCCGAAATACATTTTTCAACGAGTACCTGTGTTATCGGAGAAAGTGCAAGACCATTTGAGGTTATCTCACGAAGTTCATCCTCATTGTTTACGATGCCGCCGCCTGTGCCGCCGAGGGTAAATGCAGGACGGATTATGACAGGATATCCTATCTTATTTGTAAATTCAACGGCAGATTCAACGTCATTTACAACTGTTGACGGGATAACGGGCTGTCCTATGGATTCCATAGTGTCCTTGAACATCTGTCTGTCTTCAGCCTTGTCGATAGTTTCGGGCTTTGCACCGAGGAGCTTTACATTGTGCTTTTTGAGGAAGCCCTCTTTTGCAAGCTGCATGGAGAGTGTAAGACCTGTCTGACCGCCGAGTGTTGAAAGAACTGCATCAGGCTTCTCTTTTTCGATTATCCTCTTGACAGTTTTGAGAGTGAGGGGTTCAATGTAGACCTCATCAGCCATTGCTTTGTCTGTCATGATAGTAGCGGGATTGGAGTTGACGAGGATAACCTCAAGACCTTCCTCTTTCAATGCACGGCAGGCCTGTGTGCCTGCATAGTCAAATTCGGCAGCCTGTCCGATAACGATAGGACCTGAACCGATAACGAGAACTCTTTTTATA
>CACXGJ010000121.1 GCA_902767125.1 uncultured Ruminococcus sp.
AAAAACTGAGCACAAACTGATTTGAATCGGACAAGACATCACCTGTCAGACTTTTTATGCTGCGCTGTATATCATAGCGGTATACATCTGAATCGTCCGTGTTATCACTAAGCATTTTTAAATCAGAAAGCTTTTGCCTTATGTCCGCCCCGGAGCATATTATCAGATTTAATATATCCCTTGTATTAATCATGTCAAAATGATCTTCCAGCCATTTTCTGTACAACGAACTTTCAATGTATTTCAAAAATCGCCTCATGGGATATTTTCCTTTCTATACTGCTTTGTTAAAACCGATGCAGTGTGTCTGCACCTTTTCTATTTTATTCATATCCGTATTTTCCGAAGAAAAATCCTCGGCGCAAAGAGTGATGATATCATCACCGGTCAGACTTTCTATACTCTTATATTTTGACAATCTTACAGCCTGAGCCAGCTGTGCGTGTTCGACAAGCTTTCTGGCAAATCTGCCATTGCCGAAATCATCACTGTTTATTGCTCTTTTAAAAATGGGCATGAGCGTTTCTTCTACATCAGCCGACAGCTTATAGCCATTGTTCTTCGCAATAAGTTTTGTTATTTCATAAAGCTCGGTGACGGAGTAGTTTTCAAAATCAACATAGAAAGATATCCTTGATCTCAGCCCCGGATTGCGCTCGATGAAAGTTCTCATCTCATCGGGGTAGCCTGCAAATATCACTATCATATCCTCACGATTGTTTTCCATTTCCTGTACGATAGTGTTTATCGCCTCGTCGCCATACATTCCACTTTTGTCGTCCACCAGTGAATAGGCTTCGTCAATGAACAGCACAGAACCCTTTGCCTTCTTGAACATTTCCTTGACCTGAACCGCTGTCCAGCCAACGTATTTTCCCACAAGGTCACTCCTGCCGCACTCTACCAGATCACCAACGGAAAGCACGCCATTGTCCTTGAGTATCCTAGCGAAAAGCCTTGCTACTGTGGTCTTTGCTGTACCCGGTGCGCCCGTGAACACCATGTGCATTGAGCGCTTTGCGTTTGGCATACCACGGTCTGCCAGAAGCTTCTGCATCTTTGAATATGTGACCGCCTGATCGATAACAGTCTTTACGTTTTCAAGCCCGATCATTTCTTTCAGCTTGCTGTAAGCACTGCCCTCGGGTGTTGTATCCTTGTTCAGCAGACTGTTCTTTTTGAACTGCGAATACTGCGGATATACCTTGGTTTTCAGTGCATTGGTGAACCATGTATCATACATCTGTTTCAGATCTTTGGAAGAATATTTTGTATCGGTTGCTACAGCCGAAAGCAGTCCTTTGTCAGCCCTGATTTTATCCTCCCTGCAATATGCATGCAGGATCTTTTTTGCCTCATCGTTCATCGCAAAACGCTCATCTATCCCGATAAACGTCATTTCGGGAAGTCTGTTGGCAAGTATCTTTTCAATGGCGTCATTACTGTTATCTGCTGCAAATATCACCAGTGTATCACGCTTGTATTTCTTTACAGAATCAAACAGACTGTCGCTCAGGATATCAGCTTTTTTGTAATCGTCAGGAGTATCCGTCAGCCCATGCAGCGAAATAACTATGGTACAGCCAATGGCAGTTTTGAAATACTCGTCAAAGCTGTTATGACGATGAAACTCCCTTTTACCGAATGTCAGATAACGCTTTGAACGCAGTCGTCCGTGCTTGTAAAGCTGAGATATCAGCCTGTCACATATTTCATCGGTACAGCTGCTTTTTACTATGTAATGAACGGGATGACCATATACATTCTTCGGATTTGAAGGCATGGTTATCCTCTCAAGCTCGGGGAGAAAACTGTCAGCATATAGCCCATAAACAGCGTGCTTTTTGATATCACTCAAAGAATATATCCCGGATAAATTTTCTTTAGGCGGATCTCTGTAACTTTCCGTCAACAGCTCAAGACCATAAGGAGAAAGAATATCACGTTCAAAAGTGAAATCGCTATAATTTGAAATATGCTTACATCTTTCAAAAGCCGTGACAGTTATTTCTTCAAAATTGTATTTACCCGAGATATCGCAAACTTCAGTTATCTCATTCATGAAGTCATCAACGCTGCTTTTGTCATTTATGATCATGCAGAAATCCAGTACCTTATTTGTATTATGATATATGAAAACACACGCTTTTTCGTGATACTTTTCGTTGAGTTCATTTATGTTGATATCTATGTGGTCGATAGTGTTCTCATCTATTTCTCTGCGTTTGCGCCTGCCTTCTTCAAGAGGAAGTGGTGAATCAAGGGTGAGCTTTATCTTATAACACTGCATATTATCCTCCGTTTCGTTTTCCTGTTGTCAGTATGTACCGTCAGAAGTGTTGCTTTATCAGCATTTTTTCCAACTCCGTCATTTCGGGTATGCCTGCCTTTTCATAGTATTTGGCGTTCCAAGCGGGAAAGTTTTTTCGCAGGTCATTCTCCGCTTTTAAAAGGTTATTCGCCATCACCAGCACTTCAATGTCTATCTCGCCTTTTAAGGCTGCGCTCAGTGTTTTCAGCAAACGATGATCCTTGTATTTTGGATTGTATAGATCCAGTCTGAAGAACTCTCCTGTGAAGTATTCAAGATTGTGATAATCATGTACACACTCTTCATAGACCTGACCATCATTACCTAGCCAATATCCATATGCAGTCATGTCCGAGAAATCAGCATATACTTTTCGTTTTTCAAGCCATTCTTCGTCCTTTCCCCAGTAACATATATCATTCAGCACCATAGGCTCGGGAGGGTAGAAAGTCGCACAGGGGATAAGAATATCGCCCTTTTTGAATGGTGTGGGGATATACACCCAGAGAATATCAAAAAGCGGTATCTCCTCATGACAGTTGTACCAAAGGGTATTAACTTCAAGATTATCGTTGAGATGCCCTGTTATATACTTGTCTGTATCTGGAATTTTCGCGGTGATAAAAAGTCCTCGGTATTCGTCGGGATCACTGTCGGATATATTCTCCTTTAAAACCTCATACGCACGTCCGTATGAGGTGTAGATGGTATCATCGGTGAATTTATTATTATAGTGATAATAGCCGTACTGACAGAACATTCCGTTCCTGTCAGCGTGTATCAGCTGCTCGTATGCTGTCTGCTCGCTGGGGATAAAGGCATTTTTGAGCGCATGGAAAAAGCTGTCGGAGCCTGTGTATTTTTTCAGCCTTTCGTTCCTGACATCGGACATGGTCTCCATTATTTCTCTGTAAAGATCGAGTTTTTCCTCAATGCTGATACGATTGCACTCGTTGATGATGAATCCTGTTTCATAGGCATTGAATTTGTGTCCGATACTGCGGCAGTATTCACCGACAGATTTTGAATTGAAATAGCTGTAAATATCCATATTTTCTCCTTTCAAGAAATCAGTCATAAACAATCTCTTCCCGAACATTATACTTTTTATCAATGAGCTCAAAATATTCAAGCGCACCGACATTACCGAGCATGAAATATGTTCTGCCCGATTCGGAATCTTCTTCCGTAATATCGTCCCACATTCTGTAGCATACAAAAAGAAAGTCTTCCTCTGCATATTTTTCAAGCAGTTCTTCAATATTTCCCGCGGTGAAAAAGCTGCCCATTCCACCCTCAAAGGAATATGATATGCCGTCATTTGTGATGAAATATGCTCCGAACAATTCACTGCGATGATCCTCATTTTTTGAAAGTTCTACCTCACGACGAATAATAGCAAGCAATCTTTTTATTGCAGCCTGCCTGTCCGCAGCAACATCAACAATCCTGTATTTATCGGTATCTATGTCTGTAAGTTTCAGCCTTGCACAGCACAGCGCATAGTACATTTTGTGGAATACAGCAAGGTTAGGGCAGTATTTTGGATCTGCCAAAATTGCTGTACTGCTGCCCTCGAAAAACTCTGTTACGGCAGCCGCACAACCCGCACTGCGGCTCATACCGCACTCACACTGAAAGATGAGCGTACATCCGTCGTTTACAGCCCTTATAACAAATTCGGCTGCCTCAGATGCTTCGTCAAAAAAATGATAGTACGCATCTTTCAGCTCACTTTTATCAAGATCATCAAGCTGTACGCTGAACACTCTCGCATCCGTCCCGTCAAGGCTGACAGGCCCGGTTTCCTTGTCATTAAAACTGATGACAGCTGTTTTGCTGTCAATGTCATGGAACTTTACAGCATGGATAAGGTCTTTTCTTGAAAATATCTTTAGTTTCATAATGTGTACCTCCGATTTCGAGCGTGTTTTTTTCTTACTGTATCTATATTAACATAGGGCATGCGCAGTTTTTTGAACATTGCATTTTGGTGTTATAATGTTAAATTTATAGTAATTTGGTTTGATTTCGATTATTGTATGTTGACAAAATTATGAAAATGTTCGGATTGTGCAGATGATCTGAGGTTTAGTCAAAGATTTAAGCTCCATATCTATTACTCCTGTCAGTTCGCCAGATAAAGCTGAATTGCCCACATTAATGGGAGTTTACGGTTCATGTCGTTTCTTGACTGATGTTATTATAGCATATGGTATAGGGAGAAAAACGGATATGTGTGAGCGAAAAAATATCCCCGACGGGTGGTCGGGGACATGATTATCATTACGTTATCTTGGGCGGTTGGGCGAAAAAGGGGAGGCGGATATTCAATGGAGGAAAATATCATTTGGGATACAGCTTTTTATATTAAAGCATATCATCTGCCTGCCGCTTCCTTCAATTTTCTCAGCACCTTGACCATAGCATAGGTATCTAGTCCGCAGTATTTCATGAGGTTACTGCGTATCTCGGCTATCTCTTCTGGGGTATGTGAGGGCATACCAGCAAAGGCTGCCGAAGCTTCGGATCCGTTATGGACGCCGTCAAGATTATGGTAATCTAGCTCTGGATCATCGGGATAAAGTGCAGGCAGAACATACTTTATGGAGTAGGAACCGTTCATGGCTGCGCTGTAATAATCCTGATCTTTGAATGGTATCATCAGATCATGCATATTATCATGGATATCCATAAGATGCTCGGACAAATCGGGGAACAGTTCGGCAAGATTTTTGATAACATTCTTCTCAAATGACATATTATATGCCAGCGAACATACTCCCACGGGTATATCTTTCACCAGCTGTTCAGCAAGAGCGCGCCTTGGATCGGCGCCTTCTTTACCAAGGAACTCACAATGTTCAAGACTGCCATCCTCCTGTTCTATATGAAGTGAATACTGAAACGGTATTTGCATATACGGCCGCTCTCCTTCAAATTCGGGGACAGCATGCTGAAAGGTCTCAAAGTCAAGATGATATACGGGATAGCTGAGGGTATCCAGAAATGCTTTGATATTCACGGTGTTTATCTCATCAGGTCTGCCGAACAGTATGCTCTCGATCTGCCGTCTGTGCTTCGCATTCAGTTTTATAGCTTTGGCATTATTCAGTATATCTTCGTATGAGATGATACCGTTGTGGTAATGCTTGTACTTGGTTTTTGCAAACATACCTGCCAGATCGAATACCGAGTGTTCCGGGATATGCTTTCCGCAGTACTTACGATAAGCACATTCATAGGGGTTTTCGCAGTACAGACCGATATCACGAACAGGTTCTTCTGAAACAGATACATAGTTTTGTATCTTTGCAATATTATGTTTAACGCTGTCAGACTTTGCTGTTACTGTATCGGTGCAGTCTTCGAGAACAAAAAGTCCTTTGAGATCAAGTTTGCCGTGACGGACATAAGCACTGTTCAGGTGCATATTGAATACACGCCGGATATCCAGTCCGCATTTCCTCAGCAGATAATACTGAAACGCCATATCTTCAATGTATATTTCGGTCAAATGGGTCGAGCTTTTTACCTCAATGATATCCCAGCCATCGCTGTTTTTATGTAGGATATCCACGGCACAATAAAGCCCGTCATACAGGAATGCAGCTTCTGCTATATTTTCACAGCCCGAATCAATGAACTCTTTTGTCTTCTCGGTCATCTCGGATTTTATGTATGAAAAATCCACAAGAGAATATTCCCCGAAATAACTCCGTGCTAGATCGCCCACTAAATTGCCGTTCGCCATAACTGTCTCCAAAAGAACTTTTTCTCCGACCTCAGGCTTATTCTCATCCAGCCATAGCATTTTAGGACATTGTATGCCCATGCAGTATTTGGTTTTGCTCAGGTATGTTGTCTTTGACACAGTGATGCCCCCCTTTATTGGGTTTCTAAGTTGATAAGAATGGTATATAAAAGTCATATCTATACGAAAATAATTGAATGATTATTTTGAATTATCTATTTACAAATATTCATTAGCATAAGTGTTAAACTCATTTGATTCAAGGGCGTTTATTATTTCCTCAACAAACCTTTCAGAACCTTCTTTAGTAGTAAAATCAAAATTATTAATAGTTGCCGCGCAAGTGGATTTTAATTTCGTGAGGTTTAATATCACTTAACCCCATTCAACTAAAATATATTCTTCGCACAATATCATTACATTATAAATATATCACAAATTTAATAAGAAGTCAATAATTATAAACAAATTAAAACAAAAAGCAAATATTATAATTTCCCCTAACCGTTTCATATCATTATGAATCACAGATATTTCATTTCAGTATGAAAAAATCAATGGAATCACGGACTGCGAAGGTGACTTTGGCAGGGCATTAATTAAAAACCGCTCAAAGGTCCTCGTAACACTCGCAGGAACGTTGACAGATGTCACTCTGTCACAGTATGCAAATGCGGGTAGATTGGGGTCAACACCTATCTGCTTTACATCGTCGAGAATAACGATATCTCCGTTTTTCCGTAAAGGCAGAAAAGAAGTATCATCATATCCTTATTATAGAATATAACGACCTTGCTGTTCTGCTACTTCGTGAAGCTCACTTGCTGAAAGAAATCCCGAGTATTCATTGAAGTGTTTCAGAAATTCACCGAACATTTCCTGCGTTATATTATCGTCAGCCATATCCATTCCCCCTTTGCTTTTTTATCATATCACAGTGTCTGCCCAAAAAATTTAGCACAGCGTGTGATATCCTTATATCATCACGAAAGGAGGAGCTTCTATGTGCTTAAAAACAGTAATGATAATATGGAAATTATGACCGATAGAATACATGGTGTGTATGATATACCGATAAGGATATCCATTCCAAAGGGTGATATCATCGGGACGTGTGTATCGGTGGACGGCACAGATGCAGAGCGATATTTTGAGGCGGGCTTTGCGGTAATATCCTTTGATCTTCCCGGTCATGGTGATAGCGATGCGAGTGAATATTTCTGTGAAACAAATTGCAGGCTGGACCTACTTACGGTTTTAAAGTATGCAGATGATCATTTTCCCAATGCAAACAACAGGATTATCACAGCATCGGAACATGACCTTACATTTCTTATGGGTTATGCAGGAGAACAAATAATAACAGCAGAAAGTGAGGAAATAATATGCTTGAAATTAAGATAGGTGAACAGGGTGCATTATTTGAAATATGCGTTAATGGGCAGATCCAAAAAATAACTCTTGATATGTTGCGTCCTATATGGCGTGACATAAAAGATAATGGTATTGAGGACATAGAGTATCTTTCCGCTGATATATGCGGTGATCTTGTAGCCTGCTGTGCCTGTGTATCCCAGGGACAGGGAGGAATAGTTTTTGTCTGGGATACTGTGACGGAAAGCATAGTCCATTACAGCGACGGCTGCTATGCGGTGAGAGCATTGGTCTGTGATGATATGGTGTATACCATACGGGAGGTACATGGCTACGGAATAAGAGCGAGATTAGAGCTTGATCAGTGTCCTTTTGAAACAAAAAACACCGAATTTGAGTGCGAAAACTGTGAGATAGACTATCATATCTGCTTTGCTGAGGATAAGCGTGATTACTTCATCGATTTTGATGAAAACGGAAAGGTGTTTTTGGTGAAAAAAGATGACTGATAAAAAATACAAGCTTCTTGATAACAGCGGAAATATGTATATTTCAGATGTTCCCGGTTCGCTGGGAGGACATAAAAAACTAAAAATATATGGTAGGCTAGATTGTCCCTCTGCATTGAGATACATCGCAAAGGGACAGTATGTAAAAAACAGAGTGTTCTTTGCCGATGAACAGACAGCCATTGCAGCTGGTTACAGACCGTGCGCTGTGTGTATGAGAGAAAGGTATCTTAAATGGAAAAACAGGAGATGATATGCTGTACAAAATTACGCCCTAATATGAGATGTTCACAGTTTGTTAACGAATTATGTCCTGCCATATGGTATCATACAAACAAGGAAAACAAAAATGCCTGCGCTCAAAATTTTGAGCAGAAGTCATGCTATAATAAGTCCGTAAATTCAAGAGGAGGAATTGTCATGAAAGAACTCAGACACGCAGAACTCAGCAAAAAGGAATGTTCGCTTTTTATCGTACTGGATTATCTTCGCAACCATACTTCGGAAAACAAGCCACTCACTCTTGAGATTATGTGCAGAGAGATCGAAGAGCTTTACGGACTTGAAATGGTCCGCAATACCCTGACAAGCAAGCTCAGACAGCTTAAAAAGATAGGATATGTTGCCGAACCAAAGAACAACTATGTGCTGACAGAAAAAGAGTTTTCCGATACGGAACTTCGTGTGCTTATAGACAGCCTTGTATACACAAATGCGCTGTCAGAGGATTCGGCAGATGAACTTATCGACAAGCTGATGTATTTTGCAAACGACAGCCTTCGCAGGGAGAAAAAGCAGATCAAAAGGCGCATGAATAATTATTCTAGAAAAAACGGACGTGACATCATCGGGTCCTATGAATATGTCACCGAAGCCATAAGAAAGAGGAAGAAGTTGCTGCTTAATGTCAAGGTGCTTGACAGTGATTTCAACATGGTAAGAAAATACCCCGAGAGTGTGCCGGTAAGCCCTTACGAGCTTGTCATCTCGAATAACAGATATGTGCTTATATGTGCGGTTGACGGTGATGAAACTCTATCCGAATTCTACCTTGACCGCATCACAAATATGTCGGACACCAATGAAAATATCCGCCCCATTGAGGAGATACAGGGCTTTGAAAAACGTGGTGCTCTGGAGGAATATATAAAATCATCGCCCACACTTGGCGGAGGTATGCTAAAAACCTTTACGGTAAAATGCGATAACGAAGTGCTTTGCAATTTTGTCGAAAGTCTGGGCTGTGAGTTCAGAAAGTCCCCTGCAAGCGAGGAAAATGACATATACAATACCGTCATCAGGGTGAATACCACAGCGAATAATCTGAAGCTTGCAATGCTGCCCTATATTGATTCGGTAACTGTTCTGAACGACAAGCAGTTCAATAATGAGCTGACAGATATCTTTGAAAGAAGCATACACAATATCATCAGCAGCGATATGGACACTTCTCATAAAATATTTAGGGCGTTTGATCTTGAGGAAGCGGTTCGTCTTGCCGAAACATCTCATAGCAGCGGACTTCGTTTTCGAGGGCAGGGGGGCAGCTATGATATTTCTTCGCTGAAAAGAGTGCCCCATATAACGTCGCTGACACTTCTTCATACCGATCTCGGCAGCGGTGAGATACTGGAAGAACTTAAAGAGCTGAAAAAGTTGAAGCTCATAGACTGCAAATTTGACTTTGACCATGTTCTTAACTGCAAAAAA
>CACXGJ010000122.1 GCA_902767125.1 uncultured Ruminococcus sp.
AAGAATAACATACCTTGCATATGCTCCTGAAATTGCCGCTGCAATGCTCCAGAGACAGCAGGCTTCAGCTATCGTTGATGCAAGAAAGCTCATTGTTGACGGTGCAGTCGGAATGGTACAGATGGCTCTCGAAAGCCTTGACGAAAATAAAATAGTTGAGCTTGATGATGAAAGAAAAGCTGCTATGGTATCGAACTTACTCGTTGTACTTTGCGGCAATCATGATGCACAGCCTGTTGTAAATTCAGGATCACTGTATTGATAAAAAAACATAAATAGGCGGTGGCCAAATGAGCGAAAAAAAACAAATCCCGTTACGATTGAAAAAAGAACTTTATGATGCGTTGTGTGCATGGGCGGAAGATGATTTTCGTTCCGTAAACGGTCAGATCGAATATCTTCTGACAGAGTGCGTAAAACAAAGAAAGAAAAACGGAAAATATGTCCCCGATACCCTTGATGAACCACCGAAAATAAATATTGACTGAAGCAAAGCCGTACAGAACAAGGATTCTGTACGGCTTATTCTATGATGTACCTTCGGTACTTTCGGGTATGTCAATATTCGCTTAAATCCACGCACCCCGCAAGGAGTGCGACTGTAACAAAATATCTTATAAAAAACAGCCAAAATGTTTCAATCCACGCACTCCGTGAGGTGTGCGACAACAGAAGAATTGCTCTATCCCCGAAAGCATCAGAAATTCATCTTTATGATATTCCCTCATCGACAGTTTTTATCCTCTACTTCGGGTATCAGCCCATCAAGCTCCTTGAGGATAATATCATAATCTTCAAATCTTACAGGATGGTCTGAAGTGTCCTTGAGATGTATCTCCAGACTTCTGTGTACCTCCGCCGAGGAATACTGCCCCGACTTGCAGTTATGCCTCCACCAATAAAGCCGACGAACTTCCATGCTTCCGTCAGGTCTTGCAGATGAGGCATCGTTCTCGAAAAGAGTCATAAGAGCATTTTTTATCTTTTCGGCATCCTCTTTGGAAAAGCCTGTTTTTTCTGCCAATTGAGGGTTTATGCTTCCACGTATGACATACAGCCCAAATTCCACACGGCTCTTACTCCCCATTGTATCAGAGGCTTTTGTATCCTTTGTTTCACCATTGACACTTTTGGTTATCTGCATTGCAGAAATATCTATCGGTGATACACTTTCCGCTGTCCTGATGGAGACAGGACCTCTCACACCCACCGAAACCTTATCTCCCTTGAAAGCGAATACCTGTCCGAAGGCACGAACATCTATCCATTCGGCACAGGCTGCCTGTGCATATTTCTCCGCATCCTTTGCAGCTTTTTTTATACTTTCGGTTTTTTCGGCTCTGTCATGCAGGCTTTTTGCCCCATCATCACATCTGTCAGCAGACTGTACAAATATCCTCTCGCCCATATCCTGAAGTCTGTTTCTTATCTTACGCTTGATACATACATCTGATATTTCTCCGTATCCGTTGAAATCCTCCCTCGGACGATTTCCGTTCAGCGGATCACCATTCGGATTAGCCTTTACGACTGTTACCAATGCTGCAAAATCAATTTTGTTTACAAGTACACTCATTTCAGTTATCTTCCTCAATTTTCTGTGTATTTCTGTTTTTTCTGAACTCTGCGGACTGGCTGTAATAACCCATCAGATAATTTTCACCGAGAGGCTCATTGTTGAAAGAATCCGTCTGCGATAATTTATCAAAAATTTCCTCTGCAAGCTCAAGATAATAATTTCTGCTGCCTTCGGTCAGCTTGGAAATATACGGCTGAAGTCTCTGACGAATCAGCTTATAGGTCTTTGCGGGCTTCTGCACATAAACACTCCAATACTTCATTGCATTTGTCTCTCTGCCTGTATTGTCGTATCTATAGTTTATATGCTCCTCCAGATTATGAGCTGCGGCAAGAAGTCGTCCAAAAAGATAATCTCTGTCGGTGCTTTCTTTATTGAGTGACACTTTGAATACCTCCTTTCCATAGTCTGTTTGATATTTTCTTATAACACCACAGGCATTCTCGACAAGCCTGCTTCGGTTATATCTTCCGAATTTCAGCGGATTGCTGACATTTCTCACAACTGCACGGACAATGTCCTTTGGTATTTTTCTTCCCTGCACGATACACGGAAGAAGTCGGTCAACATTTTTCTTAAGCATTTTTTTATTGCCTATATCTATGCTGCCTGACATTTCCGTACCATATGCAGTCAGAATTATCTCCTTCGGTGACGAAGCACCCATATAATAAATACCCTTTTTCTTTTCATCAGATCTCTTATAATGTATCCAACTGCATTCCCTGTGCCACTTAAAAATATTCCTGATAAATTCAAAGGGATGCTGTTCATTGTAATATGTTATTGAAAGTCTGCCATGACCTGATCCGTCTGCTGTATCGACAGCCATTACAACGACCTTCATATTTTCATTCTCGACACGTTTTTTATCCATGTCATCAAATCCCTTGAGATAACCGTTCATGGCATCGTTCAGCTTTTCGGCAAATCTCTTTTCGGTATCAATTATGATATCGTCATATTCTTCATCGTCATCTTCATCCAATGATTCTGCGGTGCTTTTCATCGGAGACGGAACAGGTTCATTTCCCGTCGACCAACAAATGATAGATTCACTGTCATTTTTATAACCCTGTCGGGCTATGAGCCAGCGTAATGCATTATGTGCCTTCTG
>CACXGJ010000123.1 GCA_902767125.1 uncultured Ruminococcus sp.
CTTAAACTGCATTGAACAACAAAGAAAAACATTTTTTAATAAAAATTTGAATATATTTTTATATTTTGAATGTTTTTCATAACATAATACAATTAGCAATTAGCTGAATGGAGCAGAGTTAATATATATGAAGAAAAAAATCATTATATCTGCAATAATAATTGCCGTTCTCATGGCAGCAGCAGTTATACCTGCCGAGCTTTTTATGAACGGCTTTATACGGATTGATCCCTCTGAAAAGGACTATCCCGTAAGAGGCATTGATGTTTCCTCGTATCAGGGCGAAATTGACTGGAGGGTGCTTTCAGGTCAGGGCATAGACTTTGCTTTCATAAAGGCAACCGAAGGCAGCAGCTTTGTTGACAGAAATTTTGAATATAATTACAGTGAGGCATTAAAGACTGAACTGCGTGTGGGATCATATCATTTTTTCAGCTATGAAAGCAGCGGCGAGAATCAGGCGGCTAATTTTATCAAAACAGTTGAAAAAACCGAAAATATGCTTCCTCCTGTGGTAGATTTGGAGTTTTACGGGGAGTATGAAAAAAATCCCTTGAGCCGTGAGGAAGTTTCGATTGAATTGCAAAAATGCCTTGACAGGCTTGAAGAAAATTATAATGTGAAGCCGATAATATATGCTACTGCAAGATCATACAGCCGTTATTTATCGGGAGAGTATGAAGACTATGATATATGGATAAGAAGCATGATATCCGTACCGCATTTTCAGGATGGCAGAAAATGGACCTTTTGGCAGTACAGCGACAAGGGAAAATTGGACGGTTATAGCGGGGAGGAAAAATATATTGATATGAATGTCTTTAACGGCACTCGTGAGGATTTTAAAAAATATGGAAAGGAAGAATCAAAATGAAAGTATTGATATCGGGGCTGATGAATATTGAAACAACTATCAGGGTGAAAGGATTCCCGATAGATTACAGCGGGATAGAATATCCGTTTTTCGGCATAAATTCAAATGTATCGGGAGTAGGATATAATCTGGCAAAAGCATTTCTTACACTCGGTGATATGCCCGATATTGTGTCATACATCGGAAATGACCTTGACGGTGATAAAATAATAAAACAGCTTGAAAAGGATGATATTTCATCTGACGGGATTTACAGGACTCTCAAAAATACTCCTGTATCGACTGTACTTTTTGACAATGACGGAAAGCGTCAGATATTCTGTGACCTGAAGGATGTTCAGGAACAGTCGGCTGATATAAATGACAAGGTCATTCAGAAAAAGTTAAGTGAATGTGATATAGTATGTGCGTGCAATATAAATTTCAGCCGTACTCTGATGCAAAAGGCATATGAAATGAAAAAGACGATAGCGACTGATGTACATGCCTTGAGCAATGTATATGACATATACAACAAGGACTTTATGAAATTGTCGAATATACTTTTTATGAGTGATGAAAAGCTGCCTGCTGCACCTGAAAGGATAATAGAAATTTTGCAGGAGCAGTCGGACAATGAAGTGATAGTAGTGGGTATGGGAAGCAAGGGTGCAATGCTCTATGACAGGGAGTTTGACAGTATATACAGATTCGGTGCGGCAAGGTGTGAGAATGTTGTGAATACGGTCGGTGCAGGTGATGCACTCTTTGCATCATTCGTTCACTACTATTCAAAGGGAATGAACTGTATAGACGCTCTCAAGCGTGCAGAGACCTTTGCGGCTCTCAAAATACAGCACAACGGAGCTTCGACAGGCTTCGGCACAGAAAGGGATGTTGAGACTGCCCTGAAATATGCTGATATAAGTGTGAAAAAATTATGATATTTATGTCCTCCGATTTTAAGAAAAATCGGAGGAATTTTGTTTATCGGTGCTGAAAAATATACAAGTAATATTACAATATAAGGAAATTTTTGGTAAAAAATATTGCATTTGATAAAAATGTGTGTTAGAATCAATAATGTATATCCATTTTTTTGAAATGAATATAATAAATTTTTATTGAGGAGGCTTTTAACAGTTAAAACGATTTTATAAAAAGTTATAAAAATATGTTGACTTTTATAGTTTCGGAATATTATACTAAATCCAAA
>CACXGJ010000124.1 GCA_902767125.1 uncultured Ruminococcus sp.
CAGACTGGAGCAGCGATATCGCAATGTATGAGACAGAAGCAGGTATATATGTTGGTAAGACAGATGAACTTCCTGCAGGTGATTATGCATTCAAAGTTCGTGCAGACGGTGCTTGGACAGACAGTTGGGGCGTTTATGAAGAAGATTATGACAGAACATATAACAGTCAGACTGATGTAGCAGTAACTCTTGCAGAAGATGCTGTTATCACAGTTAAGCTTGATGCAACAGGTGATGACGAAATTCTTTGGCCTGTAAGCTACAAGATCGGTGACGGCGAGTGGGTATACACAGGTCCGGAACAGTCAGGAGAAGTTTCAGAAGTATCTGAAGTATCCGAAGTTTCAGAGGTTTCAGAAGTATCTGAAGTTTCAGAAGTATCTGAAGTATCCGAAATTGCTCCGATTGACGAACCTTCACAGCCTGAATACTATGAGACAAAGGTTACTGACTACATCTACTTCGACAACAGCGAAACAAAGTGGGAGAAAGTTTATGCTTACTGGTGGCATTCAGACTTTGCAAGAACTTTTGACCTTGAGAACAATGACTGGGGTATCGTAAAGACTGTTAATGAAGAAACAGGTGTAGAAGGCTGGGAGCCTGTTAAATTCCCGGGTACAGAAATGACTCAAATCGAAGGCACAGACATCTGGCAGGCAAGAATCCCGTTCAATGCTCAAATGATCGTCTTCAACAGCGGTAAGACTGATGAGCAGATTCAGGTTCTTAAGGAAACAGGCTATCAGACAGCAGACCTTAAGTTTGATGAAAAAGCAAATGCAGGTCAGATTTATGTAATAGATACATCTGTTGAGGCTAAAGCAGGCAGAGGTATTGAGAAGACTAAACTTAAGTACAATGAGGGTGAGTGGAAGGACTATACAGGCAAGTTCATGTCAGAGCAGATCGGTGAACTTCCTGAGGTTTCAGAAGTAAGCACAACAGGCGGCGATGAGTCACAGACATCAACTCAGACACCTACACAGACATCAACACAGACACCTACACAGACATCAACTCAAACACCTACACAGACATCAACACAGACATCTACAACAGGCGGCACAACAACTCCTGTAGTTAACACAGGTGATGCTACAATGCCTATCGCTATTGGTGCAGTTGCAGTTATGGCTCTTGGTGCAGCATTTGTTGCTTCAAAGAAGAAGGAAGAAGTATAATTTCTGACGGTCTTTCCGATGAAGTTTAACTGAAAAAAATATTCTCTCCGATTATCTTTTGATGGTCGGAGAGATTTTTTATCAGTGAGGAATGAGGAGTGAGAAGTGAGAAGTTATTATACTCCTCGTTTCTCACTCCTCACTCCTAACTTTTCATTTATGCGGCTTCGGGGAGTTTTTCGGTAATGGTGATTTGGTCGGGAGAGGTTATTTTTGTAACGGTAATACCCTGTTGTTGGAGGAGGGATATGATGCCATCATCACCGAGGAAATGTGCGGAGCCTACAACGAGCATTACAGTCTTATCACCCTTCATGTAGCTGATGAGCTTTTCGGTCATGCCCGAATTTCTGTCCGTCAGCATTGCGGAATTGTATTCTTCAAGAAGCTCCTGCTGTTCTTCCGTAAGGTCATTGATATCGAAATCGGTGTCATCCGAGGTATCTTCGGCAGTCATGGTACCGTTCTTCCATTTGTCATACAGAGCCTTTATTTCCTCAACCTGTTTGTCGATGGCATTTTCTTCGGCATATTGGGCAAGCATGAGTTCAATGAGTTCGTCTGAAAAGTTATTGAACATACTCATCTGAAATTCCGTGGATTCGACCTCACCGATTTCTTTTCCGTCATTTTTTGCACGGTTTGTCAGGGTAATGTCAACACCGTTTGCCGAATTAAGATCAGCCTTTGAGATAACGATGTTTTCGAGGAGGCTTTCCCACATCAGAGGCTTGTAATAATCATACATGGAATTGTACATTCCGTTTTCCTTCAGGATATCGACAAGTGTAGTATATGTTTCGGATGAGATATGATCCTTTATCGTTGTACCGTCTGCATATACCATATCGGTCAAAAATTTTGTATCTGCCGTGATGCTCGAAAAAAGGTTTGACATATCTATCTCGAATAAAAGCATATCACTGTCGGAATAGGCTTTTTCAAAGTAATCGGGGAGATGATTTACCATATCATCACCTGCATGGATAGAGCCGAAAAGATAAGCATAATTTCCGTCATTGTCCTCGGCTTTCCACATAAGAGGAGTTATGAGATTATTACCTTGGCTGTCATATGGAGTCGGAGTGCTTTTTTCATTTTTCGATTCGGGAACGGTTGAGGCAATGCCTGAAGCCTGTGATTCGATGTCGAAAAGATCATTGCTTTCGATATGCTTGCATCCGCCCAAGGCAGGTATAACAAGCATTGCTGTAAGTACCGAACATAATATTTTTTTTGCTTTCATTAAAGGATCGTCCTTTCTTTGAGAGATTTTTTGTTTATAGAAATTATATCAGTTATAGTGGAGAGTTGCAATATGATTATTGACAAAAAAATGAACGGATATTGCATTTTTTGCGATATCCGTTTCAGTATTTTATGCAGATTATTTTTTATTTTTCTTCTTTCCGAAAAGCAGAAGGATCACAACCACAAGAGCAGCGACTACTATTCCGACAAGAGCGACTATAAGCAAAGTCGAATTATCTCCTGTAGCAAAGGTCTTGGGATATCCGAGAGCATTCGCACTGATCGGACAGAGCATAAGAGCGGTCATTATGACCGAAATGAAAGATACTGAAAGCTTTTTCATGTTTGTGCGTCTCCTTTATAAAACAACAGGGACACTGCCCAAAGACAATGCCCCTATATGTAAATCTTAAAAAAATCAGCCTGAATTATTTTGCGTGTTTCTTTGATTTTGAAGCTACAAGGGCAGTACCGAGAGCTGCAAGACCAACAACTGCGAATACACCTGCTGTTGCAGTTGAATCACCTGTGTTGGTAGGCTGCTGTGAAGGTTGTTGAGAGGGCTGCTGTGAAGGCTGCTGTGAGGGTTGCTGTGAAGTAGGTTCTTCAGTCTTTGTCTTTGCAAGTACATAGCGTGATGAGCCGTCAACGGTGAACTTCAGTGTATTGCCGTCAGCAGTAGCGAGCTTCTTGAGACCTTCTTCATCAGTGAAGGAGTAAACTACATCATAAGATGCAGAATCAACTACGAGTTCAACGCCTGCATTGTAGAAAGGCATAGCTTCGCCGTCTTCATCAAAGAAATAGAGGTCAAGAATCTTGCTTGTTACGATGTCGGGAGTTTTAGCAAGAGCTGCTTCAACATCAACATTTGTAACGGTATCAACGGTAAATTTTACTTTTTCGCCTGCTGTAACAACATCAGCCGGGATAGCAGCATTAACTGTTCCGTCTCCGATATTTACCGAAAGCTCTGTTTTAGTACCGGCAACAGCGACTTTTTCATCAGAAACAGAGTTACTTGTTATACCGGGAGTAAGAGCACTTACAGAAATAACTGTGGAAGAAACAGCAACAGCTGCTGCCATAGCAGCTACGATAAGTTTTTTAGTGTTCATGATAAACATCCTCCTAAAATAAATATAAAGATTCTGAACAGCAATATAATATCACACTTGTAACAAGTTTGTCAATAATTATATGGAAAAATATATGTTTTTTAATTTGTAAAATAAAGGAAACCAAGAAATTTAGTTATTTATGCTTACAAAATAATAATGGTTATCGTTTTATAGTGCAATAAACTCTCTCAACTGCTTTGAGCCGTCAAAACGCATCCATATATCATAAGGAGTTGCCCCGTGTGCATTTTCAAACAATCCGTAATAGAAGTGGAAATATGAAAGAACCAATACAGCTATGAGAAATCCCATTGCAAGCATTTTCTTCTGTTTTTCAGATGTAAGTTCAATGACCTTGCCGCTGTTGAGGGTAGTGTTGATGCCCTTTGCAGCGAGTGAGCGGTATATCACGGGAACAAGCAGAATCAAAAATATAGCGAAATAGTATGAGAATCTTTCAAGTATGCTGTGCTTTGACATCGTTACCATAAATATCGTGCAGATCAGAGAAAGATTTATCAGATATTTATTTTCATTCGTGATATTGATAGTGCCGAATCTCACAAGTATAAATGCACATATCATCACAAACAGCGGGAATATCGCATATATAAAGGACAGTCCCTCGGTGACGAATATCGAATGGCTGTATTCCTCGTGATAGAAGTTTGTCAGAATATTTATGAATCCCTCGGATGACATGTAGAACCATAATATAAAATAGCCGTATATTATAAGTTCCTTGAACTTGGGCTGCATTTTGATAATGAAGTACACGGGAAGGATGAATATTATCGTTTGATGGAATAGTGAAGCGAATAATATTGTTACTGCAAACGGGATGAATTTATTTCTCTTTATAAATGACCATGCCAGCATCAGAACAGATACGGCTATCATCTGACGAAGAAAATTCATTTCCATGAAGAATATGAACAGATTGATATAGAGTATTGTCGAAAGCCATGGCATTTCTGAATTTCGTCCGATGAATATTGCGGCAGGGATAACGGCTATGAAACTCAATACTCCTATATACCATATATAATTTGGCAGGAAAAGTCCGAGAAGCTTTGTAAGTATGACAAAGCCTATTTCCCAGTCCTTGTATGTAAAGCTCGTAAATCCTTCATCACGCATCTCATTGAAGCCGACAGTGTACATATTATAGTCATAGCCTATCTGATTTCTCAAGGTCATCAATGCCAGAAGCTGACCGAATGATATTATGATAAAAAGTACGGTCTTTGCCTTTGACGGCTTTCTGAAGCAGAACAGCCATGCCCATAAAAGTAAAAGCAGATTATTTAATGTATAAAACAGCAAGAACAACAACTCCTTTGAATTTATCTGGCATTTTTGGAAAAAATACCGTTTTTTAATGTTTTGAATAGTATTTTGATATCAAGCAGAAGTGACCAGTTTTCGATATAGTATATATCATACTTTATTCTTTCCTCGATGGAGGTATCTCCTCCACGGAGGTCATTTACCTGTGCCCAGCCTGTTATGCCGGGTTTGACATAGTGCTTGACCATATACAATGGAACGGATTTTCTGAACTGCTCGACATAATAGGGTATTTCAGGTCTCGGACCGACAAGGCTCATTTCTCCTTTAAGTACATTGAACAGTTGAGGCAATTCATCTATGCTGTATTTTCGTATGAACAAACCGAACTTTGTACAGCGTGAATCGTTTTTTTCAGCCATCGAGATATCACCTTCCGTTTCAATCCTCATTGAGCGGAATTTATACATGATAAAAGGCTTTTTTCCTATTCCGACACGTTCCTGTTTGAAGATAGCCTTTCCGGGCGATGTTATCCGGATTATCACAGCAGTTACCAGCATAAGCGGTGAGCTTAAGATCAGCATGACCGATGACACGACTACATCAAAGGTTCTTTTTATAAATTTATTGAAGGTGTTTTCCAAAGGGACGTTTCTTATACTCAAAAGAGGCATCCCGTCAAATTGAGATATGTATATTCTTGAGGAAAATCCCGAGAACATATTCGGAAGTATCGAAAATTTTATTCCCCAATTCTCGCATATTGCCATAAGATGTCCGAGTGAGGGCTGGAGCTTGTCGGAAAGCATTATCACTGCTTCATCAGGCGGAGCTGTGCGGAAAAAATCCGATATTCTCTTGAAATTTCCGAGATATTCTATCTTAAGTTGAGAGCGTGGTGCAGAATCGAAATATCCCGACAATTCAAAGCCGAGATCGGGCGAAGTCTTTATTTTTTGTATAAAATTTTCCGTGCAGTTGTTTACACCTATTATTGCAATATATTTTTTATTGTAGCCCCTGCTCCGCATATATTTGAGGAATTTCCTCAAGAATGCCCTGTATACTATCGCTGAAACGGTGTTGACGGAATAATACAGAATGATCATTACCTGAAACTCAAGGAATTTGTCAAGCAGTGCGGCGATGATTATCTGTGCTATACAGAAAAACAAAGTCGATTTCATAAGGTTGGATATTTCGACTATGAATTTAGTTGAACGGTAGGAACGGTACAGGTCATAAAAATAGTTTATCACTATCTGGGCAAGTGATATTATCAAAAGAGCAGCGATTATGATCTTCGGATCATAATTGTGATCATAAAGCGGATCATTGTATGATATCCTGTTGATAAAATATGCGAGCGTACAGCTCATGCAGCTTATCATTAAATCTATCGTTACATGGACAGCATTCAGCTTCCCTTGATTTTGCTTTATCAAACCGTCTTCACCCCTGTATATAAAAACAACTCTCTATTTATTTTAATATATCAAATAATTATAGTCAACACTTTTTCATTTGATAAAAAAGGCATTTTTTCTAAAAAAACATGATAGACAAGTTTGAATTATCATGCTATAATAGTCTTTGTAAATAAATGCAGGGGGAGTCGGATATATGCTCGGAAAAAAGATTGATGAATTTATGTACTATGTCCCTTTTCTGAAGGAAGTCATCAAAAGGGATTTCAAGAAAAAATATTATAAAAGTGTGCTGGGTGTTGCATGGTCAATGTTGAGTCCTCTTTTGATGATGATAGTTATCACAATAATCTTCTCGACCATATTCAAGCGAAATATACCATATTATCCTTCATACTGGCTCGGCGGAAATCTTATCTTCACATTTGTAATGGACGGTACCAACGGCTCAATGAACAGTATGATACATAATGCGTCGCTTATCAAAAAAATGAAGATACCCAATTATTTTTTCTGCATATCGTCAGTCACACAGCATTTTATAACCATGCTTCTTTCGCTTGTGCCTTATTTTATCGTTTCATTTATAATAGGTGTACCATTTAATCCCTATATGCCCCTTATATTCTTTCCGATGGTACTCGCCTATATATTCACAATAGGATTAGGAATGTTCCTTTGTGCATACGGAACTTTTTTGCGTGACCTTAACTATCTCTATAACATTTTCAGGAGAGTGTGGCTCTATATCACACCGATATTCTATCCGATAGATATTATTCCCGAAAACTACCGCTTTATGTTCGAGCTGAATCCGCTGTATGTTTATATATCAATATTCCGTGACTTTGCAATGAACGGTAAAATGCCTTCCGAAAGAATGATTATTGTAGCGACTTTTTACAGTATA
>CACXGJ010000125.1 GCA_902767125.1 uncultured Ruminococcus sp.
AAATGCTCATGCGGAAGAACTCACGGCAGAATACATATTCTTGGAAGAAAAGACGATATGTTTATCGTTTCGGCAGTCAATGTATTCCCAAGTGATATAGAGGCAGTTGTACGTGAGCATAAGGGCATTACAGGTGAATATCTCATCCGTATCTTTGAAAAGGACTTCACAAATAAATATGCGGTGGAGATAGAGAAATCCGCCGATAATTCAAAAACAGATGATGAAGTAGCGGCAGAGGTATCGGCAGCACTTAAAGCCCGTATCGGTGTAAAGCCCGCAAGAGTGATTGTTCACCCTGACGGAGGATTGAATACCCGTTCCGAGCATAAATCAAAGCGTGTGATAGACGAAAGAAATCTTGACTATAATATTTGATTGCAATATAATAAAAAATCGGAAAGCGGAATATTAAAAAATCTGCTTTCCGATTTGAATTTTGAAAGGGGATAAAAAAACAATGCCTTCACTTTCCAAAAGAACAGAAAATTTTACGGATTCGGTAATAAGACGTATGACAAGAATTTCCAATCAGTATGGTGCAGTGAATTTATCACAGGGATTTCCCGATTTTGAGCCGCCCCGTGAACTTCTGAACAGACTTGCAGAGGTCACAAAGGAGGATTTCCATCAGTATTCCATCACATGGGGAGCAAAGAATTTCCGTGAAGCCCTTGCAGAAAAGCAGTCAAGATTCATGGGCAGAAATATCAATCCTGATGAGGAGATAGTTGTAACGTGCGGCAGTACTGAGGCAATGATGGCGGCAATGATGACAGTCACAAATCCGGGGGATAAAGTAATTGTATTTTCACCGTTCTATGAAAACTACGGTGCAGATACGATTTTGTCAGGTGCAGAACCTATATATGTACCGTTGTATCCGCCCAAGTTCAACTTTGATGCCGACGAATTGGAGAACGCCTTTAAACAGCAGCCGAAAGCATTGATATTATGTAATCCGTCAAATCCGTGCGGCAAGGTGTTCACCTATGATGAACTTAAGATAATTGCCGACCTTGCCGAAAAATATGATACCTTTGTAATTACCGATGAGGTTTATGAACATATTGTTTATGAGCCGTATAAGCATACTTATTTTGCATCACTTCCTAATATGTGGGAAAGGACTATTTCATGTTCATCACTTTCAAAGACTTATTCCATAACAGGCTGGAGATTGGGTTATATCATAGCCCCGAAAAATATTATTGAAGTGGCAAAGAAAGTGCATGATTTTCTTACAGTAGGTGCAGCGGCACCATTGCAGGAGGCTGCCGTTACAGGCTTGAAATTCGGTGATGAATATTACAGGGATTTACAGGCAAAGTATACAAAGAAAAAAGACTTGTTTCTGAAAGGTCTTGATGACATAGGCATTTCCCATACAATACCCCAGGGAGCATATTATGTACTTCTTGATATTTCCGAATTTGGCTATGAAAGCGATCTGGAATTTTGTGAAGTTCTTGCAAGAGATGTAGGAGTAGGTGCAGTGCCGGGTTCGAGCTTTTTCAGAGAAAATGTCAATCATCTGATACGGCTTCATTTTGCCAAGAAAGATGAAACTCTGTATGAGGCACTGAACAGGCTGGAGCATATCAGAAATAAGATATGCAGAAGATAAATACATTCATAACAGATAACTGAACTGCCCCAAAAAAATTGTATAAGGTTTTAAAAAGTCAAGCCAAAACAGTTCCGAATAAAAAAAATGATTCGGGAATTGTTTTGGCTTTTTTAAATCTCTTGAAAATGTTATGATTATTGCAGATGGTATACATAAAACCGGATGAAAAAATTTTCATATTGATTAAAAAAAGGAGTTGTATATTATTATGGGAATACTTTGTATTATATATGCGATAGCATCATACTGGGCAGCAGGTCAAACCATTTATGCAAATAAAATTCGTGTCGGTACATGGATGGGATTGTTTTGCAGCAGAATGGCAGTAGGATTCTGTTTAGGATTTATTTTGATTCCGATAGCTATTTTTAAATCACGCAAATCAAAGTAGTCTGCAAAAATCTTCATTGGATAAAACAACATTGAATTGAGAATATCGCTTATAATCATCCTTGTCGGTTGTCGGAAAACAACGGACAGGGATTTTTTTATGAAATAAATTGCCCCATATAGTACCTGAAGTTTTTTCGGGACACTATATGGGGTATTCGGTGATGGTGACATCAATCGGAGAAGCTTTTGAAATTTTTTCTGTACATTATGAATAATACTGCGGCAAGAGAACCGACCATCATCAGCAGGAAGACAGGCATATTCATCTGCACACCTGTCGGCAATATGCCATTAAGTGTATTGGTGACTGTAAGAGTAATATCGTCCTCAAGAGCAAATGTCTTTGTATTGACGGTTTCAGCGGCAGCAGCTCCTAATTTGAATGAAGCGGTATAATTTTCACTGTTCTCGTATATCGTTACATTCTTTCCTTTGGGGAGAACTATCGTGCAGGTATCGTTATGCTTAAGGGTGAATGTTCCGCCGGAATGCAGTTTGACTGCCTGTGAAGCTCCGTTCTTTGACCATTCGTATTCATCGTCATCAGATGCACCTTCGACCGAAAGGGTAAATGTAAAGTCCGTGTTGATATTGCCGAGATTTCCCTGTACGGTCTTGGTGACAGTAAGCTCTGCAAGCGGGGTGTTGGGGATATTTAGGGAGTAAATGACCTCGTTTGTAACGGTAGTCGTAAGAAAGCTCTCATGTTCGGCACTGTTGATGATAAAGTCACCTGATTTTGAGAGTGTAAATATGACATCTGTATCCAAGGGCTGATAGTCCTTCGGAGGAACGACCTCGGTAAGATAATATCTGCCGGGAAGAAGTATGCTGTCAGGAAATTGAAGTATTCCGTTGCTGTCGGTGATAAGATCATCATATCCTGTAACAGGGTTGATGTCCTTGACATAGCCTCCGATACCCTGAATGCCTCGGTAAAGAGCAAAATGAGCATTGTTGAGCGGCATATGAGTCAGGCTGTCCTCTTTTATCACCTTGAGTGTATATGGCTTGTTGAATAAGTCGATATATGCTGTGATTTGGTCATTTTCATCTTTCGGACCATGCCATGACTGCCATTGAGCTTCATTGCCGTTGAGATGAACAATGTTATTACTGTCAACAGAAAATACTGTGGGGTTAGGCAATCCGATATACCCTGACGGAGGGGAGGTTTCAGTCAGTGTATAATCGGTATTATGCAAAAAGTCATACATGACCAATATCCTGCCTTCGGAATCGGAAGTAAATGTGCAAAGTTCGGTATCATCCTGTCTCAAAGAAAAGACACCGTTTGCAAGAGGTTTCCTTGTATTCATGTCGTACAGGGTGATCACTATGCCGCCTTCACGGACATTGGTGATGGTATTTTCTTTGACATTATCATGGGATTCTTCGGAATATTCAACAGCATAGAAAAAAGCATCTGTAATTCCTTTTGTGGAAACAATTCCGATTTTTATACGATCACCATTGTTCAGTTTAGTGATACTGCTGTAACCTGTAACTGTTTCCCCGTCAAGAACGGGATTTTCTACTGTTACTTCACGTATGGAATAATCGCTGAAGACTGTATTCTCTTTGAGCGAGTCAAAATAATAGCGTACCGAAGTATTCGGATGACAAATTTGTTTTACTGTTCCTTCAACGAGTTCTTCTCCGATATAAACAGCCGTATAGATCGGATCATGTGACTCGACACAGAGAGTGTCACTCCATATCTTATCGGCTTCCATTCCCCAGCCACGCTTATTCTTTATGAGCATGGACGGAGAATCATCTTTTCTTATACATCCGATGTTATCGGGATCACCCTCTGCAACAAGATATGTGTCACCGACTTTCTCATAGGAAACGAACTTATAGCCGAGAGGAATCTCATTATTTCTTTCTGTTACCATGAATTTTGTACCGACGGGCAAGCTCGGCACATGGACGGTATAGCCGACGGGAATCTTGGAAATAGCACCGTTCATCGAGGTTTCAAATGTGACCTGCTCTTTTTGTGAGTCGGTCAGGGATGAAATGTCAGAGAGTTTGGTCTCGGTAGAAGTGAAGCCTTGAGAATCTGAATCCCATCTGCAAAGATAGCCGTCGGGATTCGTAACATGATACTTATACATATTTGCAAGAGAAAGAGTGTCATCTGAATTTTTGGATAATGACAGACGGAAATCGAATGTGGTAGGATCCTGTTCAGCCGTAAGTTCATTATTGTATTGGTCGTACAGGACTTTCCTGAAGCTCAATGTACGAAGCGAATCTGATGCAACATGGTTTTCAAAAACTATTGATGGTCTGTTTTTTATCTCCTGCCACCCCGAATCAAAGGATCGGTAGTTAGTGCTGCCGCTGCCGCTGACTTCAACGCCGTTTACATAAACGTGGTCATAAACATCACTGTTGATACCACATTCGACTATACGGTATTCGACAGCTTTTTCGGGGAAATTTATATCAGTACTCATACCGGGATTAAGAAAGTATACCGAGTTGTATGAAACAGTGCTGTTGGGCGGAGTATAGGTGTCGATATGGTCGATTTTTTGAATTGAATTATGATAGGTGACATTGGAAACGGAATCGGTATTTGTCAGCAGTTTTGGTTCACCCGATTGCTGATCCTTGTACCATATCTGAAAAGGGTATTTTACCAGATTGAAGTCAATATCCTCCGAGCCTGTGACATTTTTTGTAAGCATAACTTTTTCGGGAGCGGTATAGCTGATATTGAATCGCATATGCAGATTGGATGCACCTGCTCCACGCTCCATATAGAACAGCTTCATTGTATGCGTAGAATTATCCTTGAATATGTTTTCTCCGTCCTTGAAATGCTCCGCCAAGTAGGCATTGACTTCGTCCGTTGTAGCATTGGGATTACGGGATACATAGTTTGATCGGAACAGCTCACGCAGATCGGTATGCTGTCCTTCAACGACAACATCTCCTGTTGAGAAGTTTACACTTCCTGCAAGAGCGGAGTGGATACCTCCGAGGTCAATAATAAGCTCTCCGTCAACATAAAGCCAAAAGTCATCATCTCCCGTGAACTCAAAGATGATATCATGTCCCCAGTCATCCTTGCCGTATGGTGTCTGTATAAAGATCGTTTCCATTTCCATGCCGTTGTAGTAGTTTGGATTATTGCCGACATTATGAAGCTTTTCATATTTTCGTGGATCGGATTCCGGCAAAAGTCCGATATCGGGGTGTTCGGGAACAGCAACAGCACCGTAAAGGTTTTCAGGATTCACCGTTGAGTATTTACCGGCTGTAATGGTGTCATAAGGGAAGAACTGACCATGTTTCAGGGTAGTTTTAGAGGTGTTGTCAGTCGTGCCAAGCTCTTTATATACGGTGAAGTCACTTACAAGATTTCCCTGTTCGTTGTAAAGAGTAGCGAAATTCTGACAGCTGTCAAATTCAAAATATCCGCTGTCCTTGTAAATGCTCTCTGTAAAAAGATGATTTACTGAGTTTGCTCCACTGTAAAGCACGGATAAATTTGTATTGGTTCTTACGGCTGTCGGGTAGCCGTATTCGTCGAGGTCAGTGGAGAGCAGACCTTTTGTCGCAAAGTCCTTGGAAGAAGTATCTGTTTTCAAGGTAGTGTTCTGTCCTGTTGCATCGGGAAAGTCTATCATCTTCATCTTGATACCGTATTGCTCGTTATCAATGGTCTTGATTTTTGTCAGGGTAGGAACAGGTTTTTCGACTACGGCAAAGTAATATGTTTCTGCCCGTGAACGTGATGCTGAAACGATATTTTTGTTTTCGTCATCGTTTTTCAAGCCTGCATATGTGTAATGCGGATCGTCCCATGCAATGATGTCGGTATAGTACTCTCCATTACGCCGACCGGGCATATTTATGCCGATCTTGTTGTCGGAAAGCACTTGTCTGTCTTTTATCTGCGGTGCTATATATTTTCCCGAATAGGGATTATAAAGCTCATAATAATATTTTGGTGTTCCGTCATCATAGGTGTATTCGGTAAATTCCCACTGCATGGTATTTATGCGATTGCCTACCCACATGATATCGTCACCACGCTCATAGCACGGATAAAGAGTCCCGTCATGATCTATCGCATAGAAATCATATCTCTTATCAATATCATTCCAGATACGGGTGTATATTATTACCATCGACTTGTCGGTAACATCCGAAACACTTATCTTATCCGCCGAATAGCAGACATAATCGTCATTTTCAAGACCTGACAGCTTTGTCAGATACAGCCATTGGCTCGCATCGTTCGCATTTGTTTTCTTAAGAGAGAAATGGTTTCCGTCAAAGCTGATACTTTTGTCTCTTGAAGAAAGCATAATACTGCTGCCGTTTGAGGTAAGTGTGAGACGTGTTGCATTCTGTATGTCATCAGTCAGTGACAGAGTGTTGCCGCTGAAATTGAGATATTTCGTAACACCATTCACATTTGCGGAAAGTGTATAAATATTTTGGGATACCGAGTGGAATGTCCACATGGCAATATCGCAGTCTTGAGCAACATACAGAGTTTTGCTGCCCTTATCGTTACGTACCACCAGTGAGGTCATATCGACCGCATTATTTTGAGTATCTGTCATAAGACCATAACCGAGTGTACCGCCCGAATATTGCATAAGACCGTAGGTTCTGCCGTTGAAATTGTACATATCCACGGGAGGATTTATCATATCGGCATAGATCATTTTAATATGCGTATTGCTCTCGTTATCGTTTCCTTTAAAATATCGGATACCATTGCCGCTGTTGGAATGCTGCACATACATTGTGCTGCCGCTCTTATTGAAAAAGAAAGAATTATCCTTGGGATTGAACGTGATGTCAAGGAGATCGGCGACTGTATCATTCAGCTCCACATCTGTCTGATTTGTCGTGTCAGAAGCAGCATTACCGTTATTTGACGGTATATTATGCAGATATTTTTTTACTCCGTTGACATAGGTATACAACTTACTTCCGTTGAGTCCATATTCAATATACCATACGGCTGCATCAGAAATGTTTGTGGTTTCAATAAGACAGTTTTTGCCGTTTATATCGGCGGAGATATATCTGTTGTTGGAATTATAGCTTGTAAAGAGATAGAATCCTGCATCAGCTCTGGTACTTGTCAGTGCATCGGCAGAGGTCACCTGTTCCATATCAGGATAGATATACGGCTCCGGTGCGTTGACAATGGCATATATACTGAAGCCTGTGGCATAAAAGCTGATCTTGCCGTCTTTAACCGTAAAGTTATATACCTGCTCGCATTGTCCGTCATCGGTTATATGCCAAAGCTCGGTAACACTGTTCGGACAAATTTTCGGATCAACGATCTCTACAAGGATAGGACTGTCCTCAATAGGCTGAAAATCTCCCTTGCTGCCGGTAATGCTGATGTCATAGGCTGCAAGGACTGCTGCTTCTGTGGCATTGTCGGTTAGCTTGCTGTCAAGATCGGTATATTCAGCAGTTACATCAACAGCTTCGGCAAAAGCGTTTTCGGGCATAACACCGTTCAAAGTAATGTATTTTTCATTATTCTTTTTGTCGGGATACAGTTCAAGGCTCTGCTCAAGGTATTCTTCCACAGTTGCATTTGTTGTCATGGACGACATGGGAATACATGAGAATGCAATAACAATGGCAAAGATCAGGCAAAGTGTGCATCTTATTTGTTTTTGACTTACCTTTATCAACTTGATAAAGGAAAATATATATCCTTCGGTCGAAGAAATGTTTTTACCGATTGTTTTCATACGCTTGTCATCCTTTCCGTTTTATGTTTTTTTACGTAAGCTTCTGTCAGGGGCAGTGAATGGAGATACTGCCGTAAGAATCCTTATTCGGATATTCCTTGATTAAGAACTATGTTTTCAGAGGTTTCTTCATCTTAATGCAAATCATTATAATCTAAAAGTCATCAATTGTCAAGAACAAGACCGTGATTATCATGTAAATCATTTTTTGTGTAAATCTTCGTTAATATAACTAAATTATTACCACCAATCAGGCATTTAAGTATAATATTAGGAAAATTTTTTGTTATAATTTTCCGATGTTTTGTTATTTTTCACAATCTTGACAATTTATATGCCAATTAATTTTAAAGATTGATTTCAGATAAAGCAGACGGCATTTTGAGAACTCTCAAAATGCCGTTTTTTCTTTAATCAAAACAATGCTCTGTAACGTAGTCAAGCTCCGGATCGTCCTCACCATCACCCTCAAGAATGGCTCTTATCAGCTCCTCGGAGGCAGGTATCTTTTCATCAAGCGGAATACGGTTTATCCTGTCGGCTTTCGGATCAACATTGATCTCGCCATATTCATTTAATATATATATTATCGGAAAGCTGAATTCACAGCCTCCGGGCAGCATACATCTTTCACCGACTGCCTGACCTATACCCATGGACGGTGTCATACCGACAAGCTTTACATTGTCGAACTTGTTCATGATGTCCGCAAGCATATCACCTGAACTGCCACATTTTAAATTGACAAGCACGACCACAGGCAGATCTTTATAGCTGCCGTCACCGCTCAATTTTATTTCTATATTTGCTTCATGGACTGCTGTGCCTTTTAAGGTCAATACAGTTCCCTTTTTATCCGTGAATACTGAAGCTGCCGCTGCACTGATATAAGGATTTCCGCCTGCATTGTGGCGAAGGTCGATTATGAGTTTTTTCATGCCTTGGGCTTTCATAGTGTCAAGCTCTTTTTTCACCCTGTCTTCGATCTCGGGGTAATGTCCGAGTATATATGCCTTTATATCAAGCACATTGTTATATCTTTCTTCATTTATGCGAAGATATCCGATATCATCCGTAATCATTCTGCTGCTGAAATTTTCATCATCTACGTTGTGCATAAGACGGTTGTATGCTTCTATGCCGTAATAGAAAAATACATCTGTTTTTTGGATCATGACCTTTTTATTTTTTCCGTCACTGTCAATGAAGCCGACTTCGATTTCATCTTCACCGATACCGCTCAAGCAAACAGGAAGAATGAAATCTTCATTTTCCTTTACGGCATAGTTTTCCTCAAATATATAATCTGTTGTTTCGGCTATTGCTTGAGTGATATTTTTGCCGTTCCATTCGGTGATGACTGTACCGCTTCGGATACCTGCCTTATAAGCGTCACTATTCTCATTTACGTTGAAAGCTCTTGTTTTTCCGTCATCATTCGTGAACATGATAAAACCGTAATAGTTATGCTGAATAAACTGTTCCCATAGCTTTACTGATCCCTCATCGTCCAAGGTATCCGTATACCATACATGACCGTCAGGGATAAGATATGTAAGCCTGCGGAGTGCCTGACTGAAAAGAGCATAGTCATTGTTTTTTTCTGCTTCTTCGACCATTGGATAGACTTCGGCATCAATTGCAGAATAGTCTATTTCTTTCCATTCTGTCAGAGGATAATATATCTTCATGTCACGGATAACAGATTTATAGCTCTCCGTCATTGACATTCTTGAATAGTTCATTGTACGGACATGAAGCGATGATATTGTTGCCATAGAAATGAATGTTCCGCAGAATATCAGCAATGAACACAGCACTGCTCCTACATGGAAAAGTATTTTTTTCCTGCACAGAGGTGTCATCAGCGGGAAGAATATAGATGCAATGTACACCATACCGAATAACTCAAATGTTATGTTTTCATTCCTGTCATAAAGATTGAGAAGTAAATGCACAATACAGATCGTGATTGGTATAAAGCTGCATATTACCCAAGCCTTAAGACTTTTGCCCATTTTTACAAGAATATTTCTTATGATTGGAAAAACGATGCAGGAAACAAACATGAAAATGTACATGAACATCGTGAACGGTTCCAGTGAAAGAAGTCTGTTGATAATAAGCTGCATACAAAAGCCTCCTAAAAATATGATATTTTTACATGAATTATCTAAAAATATCATACCATTGATTTAAACAAAATGCAACATTTTTCGACTTGGTGATCCAATATTTGTCAAGTAAAATTATAGACTTCGGATTGAAAGCGGCTGATAAATTTTGCAGGAAGCTTGATGTTCTGCTTATGACATCATTTTAAATAGGTATAAAAAATCAGCAATCAGCAAATAGATGCTGATTGCACATTGATAATTAAGTCAGTCTTCGGTTTGTTTTGCGAGGAATGCGGCAGCGGTCTGGATAAGTTTGTTTTCCGTCTCGGTGGGCATAGACTTATTTTCGTTAAAAAGCATGATAACAGAGCCTGTTACATCACCTGCTGAAATTATCGGATACATCACAGAAGCACTTTTTTCAATGCCTTCAACGGGCATAAGAGCATTTTCACCGCCTGCATCTGCATAAAAAGGCTTGCGTTTTTCGATATAATCTTCAAGAGTTGATGAGATACGTCTTTCAAGAAATTCCTTTTTTGAAAGACCTGCGGCGGCAATAATATGGTCATTGTCACTTATGAGAATGGGACATTTGGCGATCTTGCTCAAAACCTCCGCATATTGCTCGGCGAAGCTGGAAAGTTCTCCGATTGGGGAATATTTTTTGAATATGACCTCTCCGTTTGTATCAGTGTAAATTTCCAATGGATCGCCCTCACGTATACGCAGTGTGCGTCTTATTTCCTTTGGAATTACAACTCTCCCCAAGTCATCTATCCTTCTTACAATTCCTGTTGCTTTCATAGTGTAAAAATCTCCTTAAATTCAAATTTTTCATAATTATTTTTTGCAGTTTTTAAGAGATTATACATTTTTAAACCAAAAACAGCAGATAGAAATTGTAATAAATCCGTATCTGTCAATTATTTTTCATAATCATTTTTTCTGCACTACTCGATGCAGCTACAAGTACAGAAATATCATCTTCGCCGGTTAATAATTTGGTAACACAAGTTGCAAAAAAGATATCTCCTGCTTGTAATGTGTTAACAGCATTTATGATATTTTGGGGGTGGAATCTTGTTAATTTTTTATTTTTATATATCATTGATCCATCTTTCTCCATTGTAATGATAACTGTATTAGCATTAGATTGACGAAGTATACATTCAACTTTTTCATCAGAATATAAAGCGGATTCCGAAACTTCAAAGAAAGTACAAAACTCTTTTTTATTGAATTTTATAGCTGCGATATCAGAAAATACAGATTTTATTCGTTGACATTTTTCGATAGAT
>CACXGJ010000126.1 GCA_902767125.1 uncultured Ruminococcus sp.
GTAGATTTATATCAAAAATGGACACGGTGAACAAGGAATGAAACATAAAAGTTGTTTTTATAACTTTTTATAAGTTTTCAGTAACGGATAAAAAATAATGGATAATGAGTTGTATAATCTGTATCAGACGATACTCGACAGAAAAGAAAATAAACAGGAGGGTTCATATACCTGTTATCTTTTTGAAAAGGGCATAGACAAGATACTGAAAAAAGTCGGTGAGGAATGTTCCGAAACTATCATTGCCGCAAAGAACGGTGATAACAAGGAAACAGTCCTTGAAATATCCGACCTGATATATCACTTGTTCGTGATGATGGCAGAGCAGGGTATAACTGTTGATGAAGTGATGGGAGAACTCGCAAAACGCAGTCAGAAAACAGGCAACCTCAAAACATTCCATCAGGTAGACAAAAATACCTGATAATTTAAAAATAATATCCCCTGAATTGTTCAGGGGATATTTGTTATGGAAAGGAATATTTTATGAAGACAAGCGATTTTTATTATGAGTTGCCCGAGGAGCTTATTGCACAGACTCCGATAGAGCCTCGTGACAGCTCAAGACTTTTGGTCATGGACAGGGATAACGGAGAAATTCAACACAGGCATTTCTATGATATATTGGATTATCTGAATGAGGGCGATTGTCTGATATTGAATGATTCAAGGGTACTGCCTGCAAGGATATTCGGCACTAAATCCGAAACAGGTGCAAATGTAGAGTTTTTGCTTTTGAAGCAGGTTGAAAATAAAAAATGGGAAACACTTGTGAAGCCCGGTAAAAAGGCAAGAGAGGGTGCAAAATTCATATTCGGTGAAGGTCTTATGACTGCAACTGTTCTTGAGGTGAAAGATGACGGTAACAGAGTCGTTGAATTTGAATGTGAGGGCAGCTTTTTTGAAAATCTCGATAAGCTCGGTCAAATGCCGTTGCCGCCGTATATACATGAAAAATTGCAGGATAAGGAGCGTTATCAGACAGTATACAGTCGTGAATTGGGTTCGGCTGCCGCCCCCACAGCAGGCTTGCACTTTACCAAAGAGCTTTTGCGGAAGGCAAGGGATAAAGGTGTAAGGATAGGCTTTGTGACGCTTCATGTCGGTCTTGGAACTTTCAGACCTGTCAAAGTCGATGATGTTACAAACCATAAAATGCACTCCGAGCATTATGAGCTTCCCGAAGAAACAGCAAGACTGATAAATGAGACCAAGAGAAACGGAGGTCGTGTGATATCCGTCGGAACGACAAGCTGTCGTACTCTTGAAACGGTTGCAAAAAAAGAGGGCTGTATAAAAGCAAGTGAGGGCTGGACGGATATATTCATATATCCCGGATTCAAATTTGAGGTGCTTGACGGACTGATAACGAATTTCCATCTTCCCGAAAGTACACTGATAATGCTTGTATCGGCATTTGCAGGCTTTGATAATGTAATGAATGCCTATAAGGTTGCAGTGCAGGAAAGATACAGATTTTTCAGCTTTGGAGATGCCATGTTTATAGGACACGTGAAAAATTCCTGATATCTGAACAAGGTCTCCGCTTATTCGTCATTCAGTGATTTTTTTACTAAAACAGACTTTGCATCATCATGTTTTAAAGCTATCACGGAGCTTCTGAAAAAATATGCTTTTGGATCACCGATGACAGTCTGATTTACAACAGTTATCCTTGTGCCGATGATAAGACCGAGTGACATGAGCCTGTGACGGATATCAATGTTTTCGGGAAGCCTGCAAACAAATCCGCTTTCACCGACATTGAGGCTGTCAAGCGGCAGCAGAGGGGATCGTTTCATTGAAAAAGCACTCCTTCAAGAGATGTATTTTTATATTTACAGGATATGCAGATTTAAACTGCAAGTTTAATGATTTTCTTTGTGACAGGCAGTATAATCATAAATATCAAAAAGAAAAGGAGATATCAATTTATGGGTATTGATTGGGAATTTTACTTGGGCATAGACGAAGGCGAATATGACAGCGAGCATATACAGGAAGCGTATGATGACAGTATACCTGATGACGATTACTACAGCGATTATGACGGATACGAAGAAGTAGACGAGTACGAAGACTATGACGATGTGTCCGACACAACATCAACAAGCAGTGAAGACCTTCCTTTCTGACAGTCAGACATAAAATTAACAGACGGAAATGCGGATATTCTGTATTTCCGTCTGTTTTTTGCAGTTTATCAATAAAAAATGGGGAGTGCTTTTTATATTTGCACTCCTTGGTAATGACAGTAATTTTATATCAGTTACAATGATCTTTGTCATAAATTATCGTTAAAAATCATCCGTATCATCATCTGACGGGGACTGGATTACATTGATTTCCACAGTTTCATCGTGAGGCTTTCTGCAAAGACGTATGTATCTGACTATGCGTGTTATGTCAAGCGTAAATCCGCCGAAAATAAGCAGCAGCCCCAAAATTGTTGAAACAGCATCCGGGATATCAAGAAACACTGTTGCGACAAGCAAGCCTATCATACCAAAAAGACCTATCAGCCAATTTCCTACCCTTTTTGAAATGAAGATATATATCGACATCATAGAGTACATAGTTATAAATAAAAAGATTTTTCCGAATATGTCCATATCAGATGATGACATTGTAAAATGTATAAACAATCCGGATATTATTGCTTTGAGAGGAACGGACATCAGTATCCCTCTCAATTCTGCTTTTTGTAATGCTCTTTCTGCATCAGTCATTATTGATCAACACCTTTCGATTTTTTACTTGTATTGTAACTGACATAACAATCCTGACAAAGAATTTTGTATTCTCTATCAGAATGTAGAGGACTGTATTGATTATACTACATTCTAATGGAGAATGTCAAGCATAAAATTGTTTGTTATTCTTTTTATGGGGGGTGATTTGATATGAAAAAAAGACCAAATTCCAATTATTCGGGAATTGTATTCAAGCTTGACAAGGTCATGGCAGAAAAAGGATATTCAAAAAATAAACTGTGTGTAAAATGCGGGCTTCGTTTTGAGACAGTACAGGGCTACTATGTCGGAGATATCAGCAGAGTGGATCTGTATGTTTTGGCGGCAATCTGCAAGGAACTTGAATGTAATGTTCAGGATATTATTGAGTATTGTCCCGAAACTGTAAAGGATACACGTAAGTTCGATTTTTTGAGATAATATTCCTTTTAATATATAAGATTATGGACGGAAATGCAGATATTCTGTATTTCCGTTTTTTGTTTTATGGAAGTTTTGTGTTGTAATTTTCTGAAAATATGATATAATGATTGTATAATATGCAGTTATTGGAGGAAGAATTTATGATAGCAGTAGCAATAGACGGTCCGGCAGGGGCA
>CACXGJ010000127.1 GCA_902767125.1 uncultured Ruminococcus sp.
CAATATAAAAATACTTGAAAGAGAGCTTTTCTATACGGATGAGCCTGCAAAGGATCATATCCGTGTCAGGATAATAGACAATGACGGAGGAAAAGTGCTTGACAGTGAAAGCATGATAAGCGAGTATGTACATTATTCTCCAAATGCCAATGTAGGCGGTTCGGGCGGTTATACAAGAGGAATGATAGAGAGTATCAATGATACGGAATACAACCCGACACACGTTCTTCTCATGGATGATGATGTTATAGTTCTTCCCGAGAGCTTTATCAGAACATATTCTCTGCTTGCACTCGTTAAAAAGGAATATGATGAAAGGTTTGTCAGCGGAGCAATGCTGTTCTATGAGAGAATGAACACACAGCACGAGGATGTCGGATATGTTCATGATGACGGCTCCTATGGACCGAATAAACATGATATGTATCTTGAGCAGTGGGATCATGTTCTTGAAAATGACGAAGACTTTAAATATCATAAAAATTCCTATGCGGGCTGGTGGTACTGCTGTATACCCGTAAAGAAAATTGACAGGAGTCATCTGCCGATACCGCTCTTTATAAGAGGCGATGACGTTGAGTTTAGTCTTGCGAACAATGCTGAATTTCTCTCACTCAACGGTATCTGTATATGGCACAAGGGCTTTGCAAACAAATTCAATGCCAATCTTGAATTGTACATGGTGCATAGAAACAGTCTTATAATACAGGCAATGAGCGGTATATGCAAGGGCATTGACTTTATGGAAAGAATAGACGGATTTTTCTGGAAGGAGCTTAAACGTCTTTCATACAATAACTGTGAGTTGTTGCTTGATGCGATAGAGGAATTTTGTAACGGTCCCGAATTTCTGTATGAACCGCAGGGTGAGGCCATAATGAAAGCCCATGCAAAGAAAAATGAAGTGATGAAGCCTGTTGCATCGGAGTATCCGAATATTCCCGTTGATTTTGACAGTATATACAGAATGGCTGACAAGCCCCTGACAAAATTCCAGTCGGGAATATACCACAAGACAAGGAACGGTCATCGTCTGCCTGATTTCATGCTGAAAAACAGGATAGCTGTAACAGCATATGACTGGTTTGACGATCCCGCAAAGCAGTATCTTGCAAAGGAAATACTCGTTGTAAGTCCGTTTGATCATACGGCATATTTGCGTAAGCGTGATAAAAAGCGTTACAGACAGCTTGTAAAACGCCGTAACAGAGTCATCGGCTATTATAAGAAGAACAAAGACAAGATAGAGAAATCATATCAGGAGGCTGCAAAGACACTCAAGACAGAAGCCTTTTGGAAGAAGTATCTTAAAATGGAGTAATAAAAAGTGAAAAAATGAGGAGTGAGAAGTGAGGAGTATTTTTCAACCCTTCACATCTCACTCCATATTTTTATTGAACCTTATAAATTTTTTGAATCAAGGAATTTTATAAAATCATCATAAGTTCCCTTGGTGAATTTGTCCTTTTGGAAGGCATAAATAGTGTCGTCCTGGGAAATGAGCATGATATAATTTTTTGATTTGTGTATTTTTTTTATTTTGGCAAAGCTGATCTCAATTTCGGTGCAGCTTGGTGCATGATAGAGAATTTTATTTTCGGTTGCGGAAACGGTGTATACATTTTCCGAACCGGAATTTATTTTCTTTTCATTTTTAACGGCAAGGCTCACTCTTACGGGATATGCGATAAAATAGATAATAAAAAAGAGTATGCCGATACCGACAGAAATATCGCTGATAATATCATGCCATGAGCTTTTTACGGCAAAAAACAGATTCGGAGCGAGAAGTGCTGCCATAAAAAGCATCAGTATGACATTGAATGATTTTTTGAAATGGTCATAGAAATATGTTTCACGAAAGAATCTTTTTGTTTTTGTATACTTATTTTCAAACAATACGGTCATTGTGTTTTGATACTCCTTTAAAAATAATATTGCACTGTCGAAGAAATTGTCCGACAGTGCCTGAAAGATCAGCATCCGCTTTTTTTGAACAGAAAAAAGAATGTCTTGAATATGAGCTTGATGTCCACCAATACATTTCTTTCCATTATGTATTTTCTGTCCAATCGCATCCATTCATCAAATGAAACATTATTACGATTTTTTTGAACCTGCCAGTAGCAGGTGAGTCCCGGAACAACCAGTAATCTCAATTTGTCACTTGGTCTGTATTGACTTACTTCCTTTGGAAGTGCAGGTCTCGGACCTACAAAGGACATATCTCCGAGAAGTATATTAAAAAGCTGGGGCAGTTCATCAATGTTTGATGCACGTATCACCTTTCCGACCTTTGTTATTCTCGGATCATTTTCTATCTTGAAAACGGGACCGTCCATTTCATTGAATTTCTGAAGCTCCTCAAGTTTTTTTTCTGCATCCGCACACATTGACCTGAACTTGTATATCTTGAATATTTTGCCGTTTTTACCTACTCTTTCCTGAACGAATATAGGTCCTGCTTTTCTGTCCTCTATCAATATGCACAAGGATACTATCAGAAACGGAACGGCAAGTATTACTATGCAGATGAACGATACCACTATATCAAATAATCTTTTTATGAAATCAAAAACAGGCTTTTGCTTATATTCAAAGGAAGAAACGTCAATGTCTTTCGTTTCATGAAGCTTTTCGGCAGCTGCATTCATCTCCTTAAAACACACCTTTCAAATTCATATGAACACTCCATTGACAAATAGTATATCACAAAAAATACTGTTTCGTCAACAGAAAAAATTATATTGTAAAAAATCTAAAAAACTTCTAAAAAACTGTCACTAAAACAGGATAATGATGGTAATTTTATAAATGAGTGTAAGCGAGCTATGAAACTTTTACAATTAATAGCAATAATATTTAAAAAATTCGTCAGAATTTTATTTGAGTTTTTGTATCATATGAGGTAAAATTATATTGTAATATAAGGGAGAGGAATGTTTTTTAAATGAAAAAAATATTGGCAATGATAATTGCGGCAATGATGCTGTTCGGGGGGGCTTGCTCGGAGGAGGTAAGTGCAGCGACCTTTGACATCGACTTTGAGACGGAATGCAAATCATTGTATCTTGAGAATCTTGATACAGGCATAGTGGTCTATAAAAAGGGAGCCGAAGACAGAAGATATCCCGCATCTACGACAAAAATAATGACATATATAATAACTGCCGAAAATGTAAAGGATTTGAAAAATACCTATGTGACAATAAAGGAAAGCTCTCTCAAGCTGCTTGAGGGAACGGGAAGTTCTGTTGCAGGGCTTGTGGCAGGCGAAAAATTGAGCATATATCAGCTTCTGCATTGTCTCATGATACCGTCCGGAAATGATGCGGCAATAGTGCTTGCAGATCATATCGGCAAAGGAAGCATACAGACCTTTGTTGACATGATGAATGCCAAGGCAAAGGAACTCGGCTGCAATTCAACTCATTTTTCAAATCCTCACGGTCTTAATGATCCGAATCATTATACAACTGTAAGCGATATGGCGAAGATAACGAAGTATGCCCTTAAAATGCCCGAATTTGAGAATATAAGCAATATGACATCATCCGACTGTCTCGGTGAAGACCGTTATCTCATCACGACAAATTCAATGATAGATTCGACAAGAGGCGGAAAGTATTACTATGAATATGCCAAGGGCATAAAAACGGGTTCAACGGGAAATGATTCAGGCTACTGTCTTGTATCGACTGCCGAAAAGGACGGATATAAATATCTGTGCGTAGCATACGGTGCGAAGTACGAGAATGAGGAAACAGGAGAATATTATGAAAACGGTGCCATGATAGATTCACAAAATCTTTATGAATGGGCATTTGATGATCTGAAGATAAGGACTGTCATAGACAAGAACGATCTTATAAAGGAGGTCGGTCTTAAATTTGCGTGGAATAAGGACAGTATACAGCTTTCACCTGCTGAATCCTATTCGACGATATTGCCCGATGATGTGCAGATGTCGAGCATTGACAGATCATATGATCTTCCCGAGAGTATCGAAGCACCCGTAAAAGCAGGTGACAAGATCGGAACAGTGACCTTGAGCTATGCAAATCAAAAGCTGGGTACTGTTGACCTGATAGCCTCCGAGACCGTTGAGAGAAGTGAATTGCTTATTGCATTTGACTTTCTCGGAAAAATGGTAAGATCATTGTGGTTCATGATAACGGTAGTCGTAATAGCAGTTTTTTTTCTGGGTTATATAATCCTTGCGGCATTATATAACCGTAAAAAGAGAAATCAGAGACCTGTCAAGAAATACAGAAAGTTTTAAATGAAAGAATCCCTGTCAGTTCATGTACGGCTGACAGGGATTCCTTTTTTGAGGTCAACAGTTTTTAATGAATAATGAAAAATGAATAGTGAATAACGAATAATACAGAAACGCCCCTCGGAGTTTTATTATAAATTATTCATTATTCACTATTCAATATTTATTAAGCCCCTCACGTCAGTGAGGGGCGTTTATGACCTGCCCGGGGAGACTTGAACTCCCAATCTTCAGAGTCGGAGTCTGATGAGTTATCCGATTACACTACGGGCAGACGTATTTTACAGGCAACACATTTATATTAACATAATTTTTAAAATTATGCAAGAAATTTCAATATTATATTTGTAAAAATTTCTAATAGATGCTATAATAATATAAAATAGGAGGTGTATTTTTTTTGGATGTAAGAACAGGTGATATGCTTGAAATGAAAAAGCCCCATCCGTGCGGAAGGGATAATAACAAAAGGTTTTATGTTTTGCGTGTCGGGATAGATTTTAAAATGAGATGTATGGGCTGTCTGCATGAAATAATAATCCCCAGAGCTAAAGCAGAAAAAAATATAAAAAAAATAATAAGAGATGAAGATTGAGAGGTGATTTGATTTTGTTTGAGAAGGTGCAGGTGTTTGAAAATAAATATGATGAGCTTTCGCAGAAATTATGCGATCCGTCGGTTGTATCATCACCTGAATTATATGCCGAAACAATGAAAGAATATAAATCGGCTGAACCGTTGGCATTGAAATATAAGGAGTATAAGAAAGCTGTTTCGGAACGTGAGGAAACCGTTGAAATGCTGAATGAAGGCGGTCTTGATGAAGAACTGATACAGATGCTTCGGGAAGAACTGAAAACGCTTGATGAGAGGATAATAAGCATTTCGGATGAAATGAAGATACTTCTCTTGCCGAAGGATCCGAATGATGACAGGAATGTCATAGTAGAAATAAGAGGCGGTGCAGGCGGTGAGGAAGCGGCATTGTTTGCATCGGTGCTTTTCAGGATGTACAGTATGTATGCCGTTAAACGAGGATATAAGACGGAGATCATAAATGCCAATGAAACGGAGCTTGGCGGATATAAGGAGATCAGCTTTATGCTGACGGGTGATGGGGCATATTCAAGGCTAAAGTATGAGAGCGGTGTTCATCGTGTACAGCGTGTTCCCGAAACCGAAACTCAAGGACGTATCCATACATCGACAGTGACAGTTGCAGTACTGCCCGAAGCGGATGACGTTGAAGTGAATATCAATCCGTCTGACTTGCGTATAGATACATTCCGTTCAAGCGGTGCAGGAGGTCAGCATATAAATAAAACGGAATCGGCGATAAGGATAACTCATATCCCGACAGGACTTGTAGTTGAATGTCAGGATGAGAGTAGTCAGTATAAAAATAAAGATAAAGCCATGAAGGTGCTGAAGTCAAGACTGCTTGAGGCGGAGCGTGAAAAACAGCAGAATGAAGTTGACCGTCAGAGACATTCACAGGTCGGAACAGGTGACAGGAGTGAAAGGATAAGAACATACAATTATCCGCAGGGCAGAGTCACAGACCACAGAATAGGCTTGACTCTCTATAAAATAGAGGATATCCTCAACGGCAATATTGATGAAATAATAGATGCTCTCATAACAGCAGACAGAGCGGAACGATTGGCAATTAGCAATGAGTAATGAAATGGAGTGATTTTTTTGCTGGACACAAAAAAATTTATGCTTACATGGTGGGACAAGGTAAAGTTATTTATAGGCATTACTTGTATTTTGCTTGTTTGGGTACAGCTATCGGCAGCTTCAAAAATGATTTCCGAAAATAATACGGAAGTTAAAATGATAACTCCGCAGGAATATGTCGGTCTGCAATTTGGTCAGGAAGTTGCCGCAGAGGTCAAAAAAGAAGATATAATAATGAACTTTGTAGGCAGCAGTGGAACAATGAGCTATTATCTTGTAAAAACAGATGATGACCATGCAGTAATTATGAGACCTCTGTGGGGCGGTGAATGTGACAGTGCGATGCGTGAAATGTTGCAGGGCAAACGTGACAGCATTGTCTATAAAGGCAGGATAAATATAGTTCCCGAAACCGATATGGCGGAATTGAACCTTACAATATTATCGGGAGATGAACTGTATAAAAAGGGTATGAGCCGTCATGTTGATGATGTTATTTTGAAATATTCGATAGACATAGAACTGTATGATGCAAAGGCACATACAAAGTATATCATTGCAACAATAGTGGGTGCAGTGGTAATGCTTGCAGCAGCAGTATGGGCATTCTGGAAGCCGTTTAAAAAATTGGGCTATCGGTATGCTGTAATGCTCGGAAAGGTGGAACTTGACCTTATCAAAAAGGAAGACCTGCCTGTTGAACAAGGCTGGTTTACAGGCGAGGAAGATAAGATAGATATTGATTCCCTGCCCGACAGACCGATAGATGAAAATTTTGAAAAGGTCGATTTTTATGAAAGCGGAGTTAATCAGGAGGGTAATTTTTATGTTGAAACGAAAGATGGCTCTGAACTTCCTCCCGATGAAGACGGCTTTGTACACAAGCATAAAAATTACTGATAAAAAGGAATTTGCAAATGAATACATTGATGTTGAACGAAAATGATATAGAACAGGCGGCACAGATAATAAAAAAAGGCGGATTGGTCGCAATGCCGACTGAAACAGTTTATGGTCTTGCGGCAAATGCCCTTGACGGAAAAGCCGTTGCAAAGATATTCAAAGCCAAGGGCAGACCTATGGATAATCCCCTTATCGTGCATATTTCGGATATATCTCAAATATATCGGCTTGTATCGGAATTTCCCGAAAAGGCAAAAATTCTTGCGGAAAAATTCTGGGCAGGTCCTTTGACTATCATATTGCCAAAATCGAATATCATTCCCGATGAGGTAAGTGCAGGTCTTGACACTGTGGCAGTGAGATTTCCGTCAAATAAGATCGCACAGAAATTGATATCGCTTTCAATGCCGCTTGCTGCACCTTCGGCGAATCTTTCGGGCAGTCCGAGTCCGACGAATGCCCGTCATGTCTGTGATGATATGAACGGGAGGATAGATGCCATAATTGACGGCGGCGAATGTGAAGTCGGAGTTGAATCTACTGTAATAACACTTGCCACAGATGTGCCGAGATTATTGAGACCGGGCGGCATAACCGTTGAACAGCTTCGTGAAGCTATCGGTGAGGTAGTCATAGATGATGCTGTTCTGAATCCTTTAAGGTCAGGCGAAAAGGCGGCAAGTCCGGGAATGAAGTATAAGCATTATGCACCAAAGGCACATATAATATTGATTGAGGGCAGTGATGAAGATTTTATAAAATATGTCAATGCACGTAAGGCTGACGGCATAGCGGCATTGTGCTATGATGAGGATACGGAAAGACTTGAAGTGCCGAATATTCCGATAGGTCATGCGGATGACTATGAGATGCAGTCGCATAAATTATTTTCATCATTGCGGAATGCCGATGAACAGGGCTTTGAGACAGTGTATGCACATTGTCCGAAAACTGACGGGATGGGGCTGGCGGTGTATAACAGGATAATCCGTGCAGCAGGCTTCGAGGTGATAGAGATTTGAAAAAGATATTTATAGGTCTGACAGGTCAGACGGGTGCAGGTAAAAGCACTGTCTGTGAGATGGCGGAAACGCTTTCGTGCAGAGTGATAAACGCTGATAAAGTGGCGAGAGAGGTCATGGAAAAAAATTCGGATTGCCTGAAAAGACTTGCAGAAATTTTTGGCAGTGATATAATATATCCTGACGGGAGCTGCAACAGGAAGCTGCTTGCCAAAAGAGCGTTTTCCTCAAGGGAAAATACGGATATTTTGAATAGTATAACTCATCCGGCTATAATTGCAAGGGTAAGGGAATATATTGATATATATTCAAAAGAGAGTGATATTATCATATTTGACGCACCGCAGCTTTTTGAAAGCGGTGGAGATAAAATTTGCGATAAGATAATATCGGTGATTGCACCTGCTGAAGTAAGGCTTGAAAGGATAATGAAACGTGACGGCATCTCAAAGGAGGAGGCACTTCTCCGAATGAATGTGCAATATGACGAGTATTTTTTCAGAGCAAAGTCGGATTATATAATAGACGGTTCACAGACTGTTGAACAGGTAAAAGACTGCTTCAAAAAAATAATTTTATCGTTGAGTGAGGTGAGGAGTCCATGAACAAAAAAATAAAAGCGGGAATATATATGGCAATAGTGATGATAACGCTTGTGGGACTTGCAATGATAATAAGAAATGCAAATAAGGAGTATGTAGATGACAGCTATCCTTTGAAGTATGAAAATGAGGTCAATGCAGCCTCCGCAAAGTATGGCATTGACAAGGCACTGATATACGGCATAATCAAAACGGAAAGCAATTTTGATGCGGAGGCTGAATCGAATGCAGGGGCATTGGGACTTATGCAGCTTATGCCGTCCAGCTTTGAGTGGCTTCAGACCTTTTATAAGGAAGAAAATGATTATGAATTTGAAGATCTGAAAGATCCTGCTCTGAATATTGATTACGGAGTGGAATTGCTGGCGATACTTTCGGAGATGTATGAGGTCGAGGACACGATGATATGTGCATATAACGGTGGTCTCGGAAATGTTGATTCATGGCTTCAGAACCCCGAATATTCCGATGACGGCAAGCACCTCAAGGCAGTGCCGTTTCCCGAAACAGACAACTACCGTAAATTGGTAGCTCAAAATAAAAGTATTTATAAAAAATTATATTTCAGTTGAGAAAGGAATTGATCACAATGGAACAGGAAAAGTCACAGTCGGCACAGCTCAAGGAAAAGCTGTTTATGAACAAAAAGAACGGTATGCTGAAGGTGAGTGCGGAGGAGATAGAAAAAGCCGATGGATTTTGCGAAGGCTATAAGGCTTTTCTCGACAATGCCAAAACAGAGCGTGATGCAGTGAAATTCGTTATCGCCAAGGCACAGGAAAACGGTTTTGTCGAATATGACAACAAAAAGACCTATAAGGCAGGTGACAAGGTCTATGTCAATAACAGAAATATGGCAGTAATGCTTGCAGTAATTGGCAAAAACGGTACTGAAAACGGTGTCCGTCTCGGTATCGCACATATAGATTCACCGAGACTTGATCTGAAGCCGAATCCGCTTTATGAGAGCAATAATCTTGCATTGTTCAAGACACATTATTACGGGGGAATAAAAAAATATCAGTGGACGACTGTTCCGCTTGCACTTCACGGAGTAGTTGTACTCAAAGACGGAAATGTCATTGATGTAAATATCGGTGAGGATGAAAAAGACCCGTGTTTTGTGGTGACAGACCTGTTGCCTCATCTTGCGGTTGAACAGATGTCACAGGTTATGACAAAGGCTTTTACAGGTGAACATCTCAATGTCCTTATAGGCAGTCGCCCGTTCAATAATGATGAAGAAAGTGAAAGCGTGAAGCTGAATGTCATGAACATTCTCTTTGAAAAATACGGCATTGTGGAGGAAGATTTTTTATCGGCTGATCTGACAATGGTTCCCGCAATGAATGCAAAGGATGTAGGCTTTGACAGGAGCATGATAGGCGGCTATGGTCATGATGATAAGGTTTGTGCATATCCCGCACTGATGGCGGCACTTGATGTAAAAGCCCCTGAAAGTACCGTTATAACAGTTCTCACAGACCGTGAGGAAATAGGAAGTGACGGCAATACGGGTATGAAATCAACTTATATGGCTGATTTTATAGCTGACTTGGCAAAGGCTGACGGCATGGAGCTTCGTCATGTGATGGCAAAAAGTACGTGTCTTTCGGCAGATGTCAATGCGGCATTTGATCCGACGTATGCTTCGGCATTCGAGGCTAATAATTCATGCTATATAAATAACGGTGCAGTCATCACGAAATATACAGGAAGCGGCGGAAAATACAGTACCTCGGATGCTTCAGCCGAATATATGGCAAGGATAAGAAAGATACTTGATGACAAGAACGTCCTCTGGCAGACAGGTGAGCTTGGCAAGGTCGATGGCGGAGGCGGCGGAACAATCGCCAAATTCGTTGCAAATCTCAATGCCGATGTAGTTGATCTCGGTGTGCCTGTACTGTCGATGCACGCTCCGTTTGAGGTCGTTTCAAAGCTCGATGTCTATGAGACATACAGGGCTTTGTATGAATTTTACTCTGTTTGACAGCTATAAAAAGAAGCACATCTTTAACAAAAAAATGCTGATTTTTCGACATGATACAAAGGAATTTTTGTGAAATTGGGAAAAATGATAAAATTTTGCAGAATAATTGGGTTACAAAGATGTTTTCTGTATTGACATTCCTTCAAATTTATATTATCATTCATCTTGTGGGAATTTATTTTTGCATGAAATTTATACTTTAAATTGGTATATGTTCAACAAAAAAAAGCCTATTCAACATTTTTGGGCTTAATGTTGAAAATCCGAATTTTCCATTTGATGTCCGTTTTTTCGGCGGACAAAGCTTGAAAATATATTGCGATTTTGGTTTGTGACAAGATAATAAAGGAGAGGTGTGCTTTGAAGAAGATCGTCATAACCGGCGGCAAAAAGCTCCAGGGAAAAATACGCATAAGCGGAGCGAAAAATGCGGCTGTTGCCATTATACCGGCAGTTATTCTTTCGGATGGTGTCTGTCGCATAGAAAATATACCCAATATCATGGATGTTAACCTTATGGCTAATATCCTTCATCAGATGGGTGCAACTGTAAACAGAGTCAACAAGACAACCCTGGAAATAGATCCGACACGAATAACCAAGCCTGAAGCAGGCTATGATCTTGTGAGAAAAATGAGGGCTTCAAGCTATCTGCTCGGAGCATTGCTCGGAAAATTTTCCGAAGCAAGGGTGGCATTGCCGGGAGGCTGTGATTTCGGTGTCAGACCGATAGATCAGCATCTGAAAGGCTTTGGTGTACTCGGAGTTGAAAACAGTATTTCCGAAGGCATAGTAAATGTAAAGGCAGAACATTTGAGGGGCGGTCATGTTTATCTTGATGTGGTATCCGTGGGTGCAACGGTCAATATAATGCTTGCGGCAGTAAGGGCTGACGGAAAGACTATTATCGAAAATGCCGCAAAGGAGCCTCATATAGTTGATCTTGCAAATTTCCTCAACTCGATGGGAGCGGATGTAAGAGGTGCAGGTACTGATGTAATAAAGATAAACGGTGTAAAACATCTGAACGGTACGACCTATTCGATAATCCCCGACCAAATAGAAGCAGGTACATATATGGCTGCTGCTGCTGCGACACAGGGCGATGTTGTACTTCAGAATGTAATTACCAAGCACCTTGAATCTATAACCGCAAAGCTCCGTGAAATGGGAGTTCAAATCGAGGAATATGAAGACTGTGTAAGGATAAGAAACAGCGGCAGACTTCATAAATGCAATGTAAAGACAATGCCTCACCCCGGTTTTCCGACAGATATGCAGCCTCAAATAACAGCCCTTCTTTCAATAGCTGACGGTACAAGTATCGTGAATGAGGCAGTATGGAACACCCGCTTCCAGTATGTTGACGAACTCCGAAGAATGGGAGCGAAAATATCTGTCGAGGGCAGGATAGCGGTAGTCGATGGTATCGAATCACTCAATGCGGCTCCCGTAAAGGCAACAGATCTCCGTGCAGGTGCGGCAATGATAATAGCGGCTCTTTCGGCACAGGGTACGACTTATATTGAGCATATCCAGTATATCGAAAGAGGCTATGAGGATATAGTAGAAAAATTGACGGATCTTGGAGCAGACATCAAGATAGTATATACAGAGGATTCTGTAATACATCATACTGCTTGAAGTGAAAAATCGAAAAAATGACTTTATACGGGAAATCTCTGAAAAAAACAGGGTTTCCCGTTATTTTTTGAAAGGATGGGGAAAATGCCGAAATTATGCCCGCTTTTCAGCGGAAGTGAGGGGAATTGTTATTACATAGGCTCATCATCAGGCGGTATACTGATAGATGCAGGCAG
>CACXGJ010000128.1 GCA_902767125.1 uncultured Ruminococcus sp.
GATACCTGTTATACCACGGCTGCCTTTCTCCAATATCTTATATACCTCTCCTGCAGGTCCCTTGACCTCCATTGTGATGTTCCTGATCATTACCGTGTCTCCCGGCATTGCTCCTTTATCGCTTGCACCCGGAATGAAAATATCTGCCATGCCTTCATCCTCGGGATGTGCAAAACAAAAGCTCCCGGAATGTCTTACAATAGTCGCTTTCAAATATCCTGCACTTTTCGGCAATGATATCTTCTTTGACCTATTCTGATTAAGTAAAACGATATCTCCCGTACTCTCAAGATATGATACAGCATTATTAAATTCCTCTGTATCCATACCCGACATCAGCCATAGTTCCTTACGGTCAACAGGTTCATTCTGTTCATTAAGAATATCCATTATAATTTTATTATCTTCAATATTCATCTTATTCTCCTTTACCACTTTACTCTGTCATGAAAAGTATTCCCAAAGTTCCCGAACCACAGTGTGATGATATTGTACAGCTTGCTCTTTCTATGAATATCTCTGTGAAATAATGCAGTTTCTCCAACTCGTTTCTGACTATCTCCACATATTCATCTCCAATACCTGCATGGGTTATGAATATTTTGTCATTTCTGATATTTTCATATCTTTCAAGCTGCTCATGCACATACTGTACAAGTACAGTTTCGAGCCTGCCTCTGTACTTCTTTCCAACCGTCATTGAACCGTCTTTATTATCCACTTCTATACACGGTTTCAGTTTCAGCAGGTTCGCACCAAGCATTGCAAGCGTTGAACATCTGCCTCCTGCTCTCAAATAATCCAGCTTATCTATTATAAAGCTTGAATGACACTTTGGCACAAGTGCCTTTATTTCTTCGGATATTTCTGCCGCTGACAATCCCTTTTCGATTCGCTTTGCAGCTTCTATTACAAGATGACCGCTACCTGATGATAAATTGCAGGAATTTATCGGATAAACATGTCCGTCAAGCTCTTTGGATTTGGATGCTGTCACACAATTCTGATATGATGACGATATCGCCGAACCTAAATTAATATGTATTATATCATAGCCTTCTTCCACCAACGGTTTGAATCTGTCGATATATTCCTGTGTATTTATAGCTGCTGTTTTGGGAAGTCTTCCTGTTTTTGCGAAATTCTCGTATATATCATCAGGCTTTATATCAACTCCGTCATCATAGCTCTTATCATCAAGAACTATATGCAGAGGCATTAATTCCGCTTTACATCTCTCCAAAAGTCTGCCTGATACATCACAAGTACTGTCTGCACTTAAAAATATCTTTGCCATATACTACACCTCTTTATTATTTGAAGTTTCTTTATCATTCTTTGAATATCCTCCTATTGCTTGCTTTACTCTTATGTCCCCCCCCGTAAAAATGATTCTCTTATATGAGCCTAAAATTCTTGATGCGATCCTCTGATCATAGTTTTCACGCATTTCATCAAAATCATAATTAGTGCTTATTATAGTCGGTTTTGAGGTTATGAGCCTCTTATTTATTATTGTATACAGCGTTGACATAATATAACTCGTCATAAATTCAGTCCCAAGATCATCAAATATAAGAAGGTCACATTCAGCCAATGATCTTTCTGTATCATCAATGTTTTCATGGAAATGCTCATGTTCCATCTTCCTGCAAACTATCGACGCTGACACATATATAACACCATACCCTTTGTCAACAGCCGATTTTGCTATTGCAAGCGAAAGATGGGTTTTACCCAATCCCGAATTTCCCATCATCAAAATGCTTCGGGAGCTTATCGAAAATTCATCAGCATATTTTTTGCAGTACTCCAATGTCTTTGCCATATTTTGCCGATCTTCTTCAAACTCATAGCGTTCAAGCGAAAAGGTATCGAAATCGCAAAGCTTCAGGCTTGACGAGTTATTTATCCTTTCATATTCAAAATCTCTGATAAGATTTTTCATACAGCTACACATTCTTCCCTGAACATATCCCGTATCCTGACACTCTGCACACTTATACCATCTTTCAAGATAATTTGACGGGAATCCGAATTTTGTTATTATCTGATCAATTTTTTTTTGTGTTTCAAGATTCTGCCTTTTCAGATTTTCAAGCTCACTTTTAACATCCTTGCCGTTATATACCGCTCTGGCTACATTTATAGATGTTCTGGCTATCTTTCTCTCAAGCTCCATCGCTTCGGCTGAACGGCTGAAAAGTATCTTCCGTCTCTTTTCAAGCTCCATTTCACTATCCATTCTTCTTTTATCCAAAATCTCTTTTGCCTTCATATAAGATGCTCTCGAATATCCCATACAGCTCACACCTCATCTGCTATACTCAATTTCTTCAAAATCTCCCAATCGGCATTATATTTATCATCAGTTTTTTCAGATTTTTTTGAAGCCGCCTTGCGTTTACTTTCCGATTCAATTTTTGCCTGTTCAACGCTTCGTATCCCTTTGTTATGCCAATTCTCAACGATCTTTTTCATATATCCGGGCTGATACTTCCCTATGCTGTCAACACACGTCTCATAGGCAAATCTTATCAGTTCTTCACTCAAATTCCACTGATCCATCCACAGCTCTGCTGTATTTATCTCCTGCTCCGTAGGAACATGATAATCTCCGATAATCTTCTGTATTTTTATTGCCGATCTATTTCCTGCTTCAAGCCGTTTTATTTCCTTATCCGCCATTTCAAGATCAAATATCCCCTTTTTATACCATTTATTTGCCATATCCTGTACAGATCTTGTACAACATCTGTTAATATTTTTGAGATACTGCATTATCATTATGATTATCTCTATCGGCATACCATAATTATCATGTATGAAAAGCAGATTTGCTTTGTCATTTTGGCTTGTCAGTCTTCCATAAAGATTATCTGCCATTTCCATAAGATATGCAATATCCTTATTCTCCGCTATTCTCTTTACAGTATATTCAAAGTCTATTTTGTTTGAATTGAAAATCTTCTTTTCTTCTTTTTTATCTTCCTCTTTTTGTTCACAAACGGTATCAGCGTCATTTTCAGTCTGACTTTCCATATCAACAGGCTTTATATCATTCCCGTTCAATGATATCACTCCGACCTGCACCCAATATTGCATACAATCCTTTACATCTGCCGACTGCATATTCAATGCTTTTGATATATCATCCAAGCTGAATTTCTCTCCGCTGTGACGTAATATCCAAAGGATGACCTTCAGTTGAGTTGCACCTGCAAGCTTTATATGCTCATCAACTATAACACTCGGTACTGCAAATACACTGTTCCATATACCCAAATTCAAACTGTATTCCACGTTTATTCCTCCCCCTGTAATTATATCACTTTTTACTTTTACAATCAATTTTTACATATATTTTTATTCATTTTTTCTGCATATTCCAACAAGGCTTCTTTTTTGTTATCTATTTCTTCATCAATAACTTTCATTAGCAACTCATTAAGGCAATAACCTATTTCCCTGCCGTCTTTTATGCCTATATTTTTCAGATCATTTCCGTTTATCTCAAGCATTTTTAGCGTGAAGTCATTATTCTCTTGGCACTCTTTATTATACATTTCCTCAAGAAAATCTATGTATTTCAAAGTTTCCTCGATATAATCTCTGCTTTGAGCCTTTGCATCTGCCCTCTTAAGCTCAAGCAGCTTCGGGAACAGTTCCATTCCTGACTTTGCCATAAGCCGTCTTATACTTTTTCTGACAAACGGTCTTACATCATGCAGCTTTATCATTTTACATACATTTTCAATGGTCTTATTGTCACTCTTTAATCTCTTTAGTACTCTCTCGGCGATATCTGCACTCAATTCGGGATGTCCATGAAAATGTCCTGTACCATTTTCATCCACAGTAAATTTAGCAGGCTTTCCTATATCATGAAAAAGAGCCGCCAATCTCAATTCTTTTTCCGACTTTACCCCTGACACCACCTTCACTGTATGTGTCCAGACATCGTACAAATGATGCGGATTATGCTGACAGAAACCTATCGTTGGCTTTATTTCAGGCACTATCTCCCCTATAACATCCGAATATCCGATCAATACAGCTTCAACATTCTTTCCCTCAAGTATCTTTATCAGTTCGGACATTATCCTCTCCTTTGAGATATTCATGAGAAGATAAGCATTTTTATGTATACTTTTCGCTGTATTCTTTTCAATATCAAATCCCAGTACACTTGAAAATCTCAATGCCCTCAATATCCTCAACGCATCTTCACCGAATCTTTTGTCAGGACTTCCTACACATCTTATTATCTTATTTTCTATATCACTTACACCATTGAAATGATCCTGAAGCCCTCTTTGTTCACTGTACGCAAGTGCATTTATTGTAAAATCTCTCCTTGACAGGTCTTCTTTCAAATCTCTGACAAATGTCACGCTTTCAGGATGACGATTATCAACATATTCTCCGTCTGTACGAAATGTCGTTATCTCATAATTTTCTTCATCAACTCTTATTGTCACCGTACCATGTTTGAGACCGTTCTTTATTATATTCTCTTTTCCAAGACATGAAAGTGTTTCTTCGGGCAGTGATGATGTACATATATCCCAGTCATCAGGCTCTTTCCCCATTATACTATCCCTTATACATCCGCCCACTGCATATGCTTCATATCCGCTTTCTTCCAATTTTTTTATTATCTCTGAAACTGCCGAAGGCATTTTTATTTTCATCAACTTTTACACTCCTAAAAATAAAACATCTCCAATGCCTAAAACAACATTGAAGATGTTATCTCTGTCAATTTTCCTGCACCAATATTATTCTTCAGTGCTTACTTCAACATTTTCAGATGTCTCTGAACTCTCTGCAGTTGAATCCTCTGCCGAAGCTTCCGATACTACCGAACTCTCTGCGGTTGAACCTTCTGCTGAAACTTCTGATACTGCTGAACTCTCTGCGGTTGAA
>CACXGJ010000129.1 GCA_902767125.1 uncultured Ruminococcus sp.
GTTCGGGAAGCTAAAATTACCTGCATTTGATGTACCCGATAATAAAGATCATCTTGAATATTTTCGTGAAAGGTGCTATGAGGGACTGAAAAAGCGTTATGGGAATATAGATAAAAGACTGACTGACAGGCTTGAATATGAAATAGATACTGTTTCCAAGATGGGGTATATAGATTATTACCTGATAGTTGCGGATTATGTCAATTATGCAAGGTCAAAGAACATTCCCGTAGGAATCGGCAGAGGTTCGGGTGCAGGAAGCCTTGCAGCATACTGTATGGGGATTACAGGACTTGATCCGCTAAAATATGATCTGCTCTTTGAGAGGTTCCTGAATCCCGAAAGAGTGAGTATGCCTGATTTTGATGTGGATTTCTGCAAGGACAGGCGGCAGGAAGTAATAGATTATGTCATTGATAAGTACGGCAGTGACAGGGTTGCACAGATAATATCCTTTGGAACAATGGCAGCAAAGGGAGCGGTGAGAGATGTCGGCATAGTGTTGGATATACCCTATGCAACGTGTGATCAGGTAGCCAAACTGATACCGAGTGATCTTGGAATGACCATACCAAAGGCTCTTGAGATATCATCGGAGCTGAAGCATCTTTATGATACAAGTGATAAGATAAGAGAGCTTGTTGATACGGCAATGAAATTGGAGGGAACACCAAGACATTCAACTACTCATGCGGCAGGAATAGTTATCACAGACAGACCTGTAAGCGAATATGTGCCATTGTCAAAGAATGATAATGTTATAGTGACACAGTTCGATATGACTACACTTGACGAACTCGGTTTATTGAAAATGGATTTTTTGGGATTGAGGAATCTTACAGTCCTGAATGATGCTCAAAATCTTGTAAGGCAGAAGGAGCCTGATTTTGATGTAAATAACATTCCCGATAATGACGGGAAAGTGTTTGAATTGTATTCAAGAGCCGATACAGAGGGGGTATTTCAATTTGAATCGGCGGGAATGAAAGATACTTTGACCAAGTTAAAGCCGCAAAATATAGAGGATATTATAGCTGTAATATCGCTGTACAGACCTGGACCTATGGAGTCGATAGGCAGGTATATTGAAAACCGTCATCACCCCGACAGGATAAAATATGAGCATCCGTTGCTTGAGCCGATATTGAAGGTAACATATGGCTGTATAGTGTATCAGGAGCAGGTCATGCAGATATTCCGTTCACTTGCGGGATACTCTCTCGGAAGGGCAGATATAGTAAGACGAGCAATGTCAAAAAAGAAGAAGTCCGTTATGGAACAGGAAAAACAGGTATTTATATACGGTATTGAGGGAGAGGTTGACGGCTGTATAAAAAGAGGTGTGCCGAAGGATATAGCTGAAGCGATTTTTAGTGAAATGGAGAGCTTTGCCTCATATGCGTTCAATAAATCTCATGCAGCCTGTTATGCTGTACTTTCGTATCAGACGGCATATATGAAATGTTATTATCCGTGTGAATATATGGCAGCATTGTTAACGAGTGTTCTTGGTGACAGGGCAAAAATTGCGGTATATGTAGACGAATGTACACAAAAAAATATCCGTGTGCTGCCGCCGAATGTAAATGAAAGCGATATCGGTTTTTCTGTTCATGACAATGAGATAAGATTCGGACTGAAGGCGGTAAAAAATCTGGGACGGGGTTTTATCGAAAATATAATTACGGAAAGGAACAAACAAAAATTCACTTCATTTTACGATTTCTGTAACCGTTCATACTGTCGGGATACGAATATACGGTCGTTGGAAAATCTTATAAAAAGCGGAGCATTGGACGGGTTGGGTGCAAACAGGAAACAAATGCTTGAATCGTCGAAAAGATTTCTTGATATAGTATCATCGAAAGAGACATCTATTGACGGTCAGCTTGATCTGTTCGGTGTAATGACGGATAATTCCGCAAAGCAGGAGCCTGAATTGCCGAATGTAAAGGAATTTTCACAGCTTGAGCTTCTGGAAATGGAGAAAGATGTTACGGGGATGTATTTTTCGGGGCATCCGCTGGCTGAATATGATAATGCAATCAAAGCAGTCAATGCAGTTACGCTGAATAATATAGGCAGTTATTCCGATGGTCAGAAAACAGATGTTTTTGCCATGATATCAAAGATGCGTGTCATAACGACGAAAAATAATCAGCAGATGGCATTTGTCACGCTGGAGGATAAATACAGCTCTGCGGAGCTTGTAGTTTTTCCGAATATACTTCAGGAATTTGGCGGACTTTTGCAGGAAGGAAAAATCTTACGTTTTTTTGTTTCGGTAAGTATCAAGGGTGATGAAGCAAAATTGATATGTAATTCCATTCAGTCGGCTGATACAAATGTTTCTCAAACTTCACGGAAAAAGACCGTCAAAAATAAAGGTCTTTATCTTCGTTTGCCGAATGATTACGGTAAGGAGTATCAAAGAGCGATGCAGATAACGGAGATATTTGACGGAAATACACCGCTGTATCTTTATTTCACGGAATTTGATACACTGTACAGGACACCCTTTTCAAAATGGGTATCTGTAAATGATGTAATGATGAGGGAGCTGAAAAGGCGTATAGGTGAAGAAAATGTTTCGTTTCAGGAATAATTATAACTAAAATTTACTGAATTTCCTGTATTTTGTTTAGGTGACAAGATTAAATTTTTGTAAAGATATTGACTTATGGTATGGATATGGTTTAAAATTAGAGTCAGTGTTGTTGGAAAAAATTAATTTTGAGGAATGATTAAATATGAAGAAAATATTGGCAGTAATTTTATTTTCACTTATTGCATCTGCTCTGACAGGGTGTAACGATATAAAACCTGTTGTCGGTTCTTCCGAGCCGTCATCAAATATAGAATCATCTGTAAAGGAAAGCAGTCAGGTCAAAGAACCAAGCTCCGAAGCAGAGCAGTCATCAAAGGAAACCGTCTCCAAAGCAGAAAGCTCTGAAGAAAATGTTTCTGAAACCGAGGACTCAAAGGATGAAAATTCGGAGGGTGAACAGTCATCGAAAGAAGACGGCTCGGAGAATGAGGATGCAAGCTCCGAGGCTTCGGCTGATGAAGAACAGTCCTCTGAACATGAGGGAGAAAATGACGAAAGCTCCGATGATGAAGATTCAGAGGATGAAAGCTCAAAGGAAGACGAAAGTCTTTTCAGCTTCAGGCTGGCAATAGACTATGTTGAATATAAATTGCCGTTTGATTATGATAAGCTGAATGAAGCAGGATATTATCTTGAGAAGACGGGAACAGTCGAACCGAATACCCATACACGCAGTCTTGACTGGAAGGATGATGACGGTCACAAAATTTCCGTTCAGCTTTGGAATCCGACAGATAAGGCCAAGGACTATGATGAGTGTAAGGTAGGCTCAATAGAAATAAAGCTTGGGGAAGAAATGAATGTTGTTTTGCCGGGAGATTTTTCGTTTGACTTTGATGTTACACCTGAAGCAGTCAAGGAGCAATACGGTGAACCCGAATCGGAGCATATATATGACAATTATGTGACATTGCGTTATAAAAAGGATCTTTCGAGTACCGTTGAATTTTTCATATATACAGATGAGACAATGCAGAAATTTTCATCGGTGACAGTTAAAAATTTCGTATAATAAAATAAATTTCCTTGAGGCTCCCGCAAACGGGAGCCTTTTTTTATTTTGGTCTTGATTATTTTATGAAAAAAGCTTATAATATATTAGTCGGCGACCGATAATTTTTTGGTGATCGCTGATTGCTAATGAAAAAAAGGCGGTGATCGTGTGAGTTCTGACCCTTATGTCAAACGATGTTGTAAAATAGAATCAATCGGGGGACAGGACTGTTTGTCATAATAAAAATTGTCCTCCGTGCAGAAGGAGAGCTTTTTTGTTATGATAAATTATTATAAGACCGTTAACGGACGAATTGAGGAGATCAGGGAATATGAAAAGGGCTGTTGGATAAACTGTGTTGCCCCCGAAGATGACGAAGTACAGTATTTGCTTGATTTTCTGAAAATACCGCCCGAACTCATGCGTTCGGCACTTGATGACGAGGAATCGTCCCACGTTGACAGTGAAGATAATACAACACTTATTATCATAGATGTGCCTGTTGTTGAGAGGGTATCCAAGTTTGTAACATATTCGACCATGCCTATCGGTATAATGATAACCGATACAAATGTCATTACGGTAGCAATCCATGAAAATACCATTTTAAGTGAATTTTCGGAGGGTGTGGTAAAGAATGTACGTACAGACTATAAGACGCATTTTGTGCTTCACATAATGTTGAGAATGGCAACAAAATATCTTCAGTATCTTAAACAGATAGATAAAGTCAGCAACCGTATCGAAAGACAGTTGAGACGTTCTGCAAAGAATAAGGAGCTTCATCAATTGCTTGATATAGAAAAGTCACTGGTGTATTTTTCGTCATCGCTCAAGGCTGATGAACTGACGCTGGAGAAGATCATGCGTGGCAGATTCATAAAGCTGTATGACGAGGATCAGGACTTGCTTGAAGACGTGCTTATAGAGATAAAACAGGCGGTCGATATGGCGGCTATTCACCTTAATATCCTTACAAATACAATGGACGTTTTTGCGTCTATCATATCGAATAATTTGAATATAGTAATGAAAATACAGGCTTCACTGACACTTCTGGTTTCAGTTCCGACAGTTATTTCAGGCTTTTACGGAATGAATATAATAGGTGGACTGCCTTTTGACAGATTTTGGTGGTTTCCGATAGCCCTTTCGGGAGTGCTTATGCTTGTGATGTATATTATTCTTAAAAGTAAAGATATGTTTTGATCCAAATATAAAAATCATGGGTGGGGAGTTTAAAGCATATACTCCCCATTTTTATTTCGGATGAAAGGAGAGATTTTTTTATGAATGATGAGAGGCTGTTTCATATAAATATTACCCGTGAACAGGGTGCAGGATATGCGATCCTGCCGGGAGATCCGGGCAGAGTGCCGAAAATTGCGGCATATCTTGATAATGCCGGATTTCTTGCACAGAACAGGGAATTTACATCCTATGTCGGTGAATTGCTCGGAGAAAGAGTCATAGTCATGTCCACAGGGATAGGGGGAGCATCTGCGGCTATTGCCCTTGAGGAATTGACTATGGCAGGACTGAAAACAGCGATAAGAGTAGGTACCTGCGGAGGTATTCAGGAGAAAGTGATTTCGGGAGATCTTGTGATAGCAACAGCGGCTGTTCGCATGGAGGGGACTTCAAAGGAATATGCACCGATAGAATTTCCGGCGGCGGCTGATTATGATGTAACGAGTGCATTGGTGAGGGCGGCATTGAAGAATAATTTTCGTTATCATACGGGTGTCGTTCAGAGCAAGGATTCCTTTTACGGACAGCATTCTCCGGAAAGTATGCCTGTTTGGTATGAGCTTTCGGATAAATGGTCAGCGTGGAAGAAGCTGGGTGTACTTGCCTCGGAGATGGAAACAGCGGCATTATTTACGGTAGGTGCTGTAAGAGGAGTGAAAATGGGCTGTGTTCTTCATTCGCTGTGGAATCAGGAAAGAAAAAAGCTGGGCTATGAAGACGATGATGATTTTGATACGGAAACGGCTGTAAAGACAGCGGTTGATGCCCTGAAAATTCTTATAAGTGAGGATAAGAAATGAAGAAACCTCTGATAGCTGTTGTCGGTGCAACGGCTTCCGGCAAAACAGCTCTTGCCGTAAGGATAGCACAAAAATACAACGGTGAAGTTGTATCGGCTGACTCGATGCAAATATACAAAGGCATGGATATTGCAACAGCAAAGCCTGATGCTGATGAAATGTGTGGGATACCCCATCATCTGATAGATTTTCTTGAACCGACAGAGACCTTTTCGGTTTCACAGTATGTTGAGCTTGCGAATAAGGCTATAGATGATATCATCTCAAGAGATAAGATACCTGTTCTTTGCGGAGGGACAGGACTGTACGTACGTTCACTTGTGGAAAATATACAGTTTACCGAACAGCCTGTTGATGAAATACTGCGTGAGAAATTGCAGTCACGTTATGAGACGGAGGGAGGAGAGGAGCTTCTAAAGGAGCTTGCACAGTTTGATCCCGAAACAGCCCAAAGGCTTCATCCGTCAAATTCAAAGCGTATCATCCGTGCGATTGAGATATATAGGACAACGGGAATAACCATGTCCGAGCAGGTGAGAAATTCAAAAAATGTCCCGTCACCGTTTGACCTTACGGCAGTCGGTATTACCTATCGGGACAGACAGATGCTTTATGACAGGATAAATAAAAGGGTTGACATAATGCTTGAAAGAGGTCTTATTGAGGAGGCAAGGGAATTTTATAGAAGCAGTGTCGGTCAGACAGCCGTCGGTGCGATAGGATATAAGGAATTGAAGCCGTATCTTGACGGAGAAATGACGCTTGAGCAGGCTGTGGAGCATCTGAAGCAGGAGACCAGACGATATGCCAAGAGACAGATAACATGGTTCAAAAAGGACAGTTATATAAATTGGATATATGCGGATAAATGCAGGGATGTTTTTGAGGAAGCTGAAAAAATTTTATCCTGTAGGTTTACAAACGGATGACATAGTGATAAAATCTATATTCGGGAAGTGATTTGATGATAAAAATAAAGATAAAGTACAGTA
>CACXGJ010000130.1 GCA_902767125.1 uncultured Ruminococcus sp.
GCCTTGATGATTTTTGTAAAAACGCTCTTATGCAGGGATTGGAATATCAGATTTCAAACGGCAGAGGATTTATTCCGGCAGGATTGATAGAAGAAATAAGAGCTTTGGCAATGCCGCCTATCCCGTGGGATGTGAAATTGGCGAAGTGGTTTGATGATTTTTTTGCACCGATTGAAAAGCACCGCACTTATGCAAGACCGAGCAGACGGCAGGCAAGTACACCCGACATTCCCCGACCGAGATATTTCATTGACGATACACAGACAGAGGCACGAACTTTCGGAGTAGTGATAGATACATCAGGCTCAATGTCTGCAAAAGACATAGGAATTGCATTGGGAGCTATCGCAAGCTATGCCGATGCAAAAGATGTTCCAAAGGCAAGAGTTGTTTTTTGCGATGCCGAGGCTTACGACAAAGGATATATGTCACCGGAGGAAATTGCAGGCAGAGTTGAAGTAATGGGACGTGGCGGAACAATTTTACAGCCTGCTGTGGATATTCTTGAAAATGCCAAGGACTTCCCGAAAGACGGTCCTGTTTTGATAATCACAGACGGCTATATTGAAAAGGATCTGAAGATAAAGCGTGAACACGCATTTCTTATCCCAAAAGGTCATGTACTGCCGTTCAGACCAAGCGGAAAAGTATTTTACTATGAAAAATAAGAGAATATATAATGAATGGGATTGATATATCAATTTTCCTGCTCTCATACCGTACATCAAAGCAACTTCACTCCCAGCATTGTCAGATCATCAAACTGCGGTGCATCCCCCACAAACTCATCCACTGATCTTTTCATATTGCCAAGCAGTGTTTTCGGATCTGCCTGCGGCTCGGCATTAAGTGAAGCAAGCATCCTTTCTGTGCCGAAAAGTTCATTATCCGCATTGGTAGCTTCCGGAACACCATCTGTATACAGGAACAAAGTTCCGCCCTTTTCAAGCGTAAATTCATAATCCTTGTATCTCATTCCGTCCATTCCGCCTACAACAAAGCCATGCTTGTCCTTGAATATCTCAAACTCACCATTTGCCTTTTTGATGATAGGATACTCATGTCCTGCATTTGCCGCCGTTATTCTTCCTGTTTTAATATCAAGCACACCAAACCACACTGTCACAAACATTTCTTCATCGTTGTTCTTACAAATCTGTGCATTGGTCTGTTCAAGCACCTTCGCCGGACTGCCTCCCATCATAGCAAAATTGTTCACAAGAATTTTTGCCATCATCATAAACAGTGCAGCCGGAACACCCTTGCCCGAAACATCTGCCATGACCATTCCAAGATGATTTTCATCTATGAGGAAAAAATCATAGAAATCACCGCCGACCTCCTTGGCAGGTGTCATTGTAGCATAAATATCAAAATCTGTACGCTCCGGAAAAGGCGGAAAAATATTCGGCAGCATATCCGCCTGTATCCTTGTAGCAAGCTCCAACTCCGCACCTATACGTTCTTTTTCTGCAGTTATTCGGGTTATCTGCTCAATGTAATTAATCGTCCGTTTTGAAAGAGTTGAAAATGCCTGTGCCAGCACCTCGATTTCATCACCTGTACGATAGGAATCATCCATCTCAAAGGCAAGGTCTGTGCCGCTGATCTCATCAATCCTCTTTGTCATATGCTCAATCGGCTTCACAATCCTGCCTGCAACAAACAATGCCGTAACGACTCCCAATACAAGCAGTACACCTATCATAACAAGAGTTGTCTGCTGTAAATATGCCATGGCCTCATTGAATTTTCCTGCAGCATTGTCATTTATTCGGTCATATTCGCTCATCATAATCTGTGCAGGCTGCTCTGTAATTTCCTTCTCGATAAAGGATATGACAGCCCAGCCAACCGTATTCATAGGCGAACCTGCTATATAGTATTCTTTGCCGTTGACATTCACTGATGTAAGTCCTGTCTGTTCTGTCAAAGCTCTGCTTATAAATTCGGCAAGCTCCTTGTTTTCATCAGCACGCATATCACGGGCATTGTCAGAGGTCTCAACGGTAAATATACCATTGCCCTCCGCTGCAAAGATCACCTTGCCCTCATTATTGATGACAGATATATATCCGCCCTGATTTGATGCTGCTTTGACATAATCGCCCATAGAATCAAGAAACAGGTCTGCACCGACTACGGCAACAAGCTCACCGTCCTTATACACAGGTGCAGAACATTCAACGCCTATCTTACCTGTATATGTATCTGCCTCAACTCCCGAAAACCACAGCTCGCCTGCATTTGCAGCACTTGTATACCACGGTCTCTCACGCACAGGAAAAGACAGCAGCACTCCGTTTTCATCGTACTTATTAGCTGACTGATCGTCTACGCACAGATGTGTGCCATCGGCAAGCCCGATAAAGCAGTTGTCAAGGTATCCCGACTGCTCACACATGGCTATCATCGTGTCACTCATATGAGCCGCTATACCCAGATATTCCGACTTGGTATAATCTACGCCATCTTCAAAAATCACCTGTGCAGAGAACTCACCGTCCTTTGCGGGATCGGGAAGTGCGAAAGGATATGGTTCAAAGCTGTCCATATGTTCAAACAGCTCTGTCGCAAGGCTCTGAAGTGTAGCAACATCCGTTTTGACATCCGAAAACATATCATCAGCAATATATGCCTGCAAGGCATTTGTTTTGATCATTGAATTACCTATGACCTGATGCATAGTGTCATCGGATACCTTTCCGATAGCATCCTGCTGCTCTCTGCTTGCATCATCCACAACAGTATCGAGTGTCGTTACCTGATAAAATGAAACACCCGCAAATATCGTCATAAGTGCAAGCAAAAACACAAGCACAAGATTAAGTATTTTCTGCTGCAATCCTCCGAGCTTGAGTCCGAATTTTTTGACCATCCTATCACCATCCTTTTTTCATTGTGAGAATGTTACAGCCATCAAGATATTCGTATTTTACTTCGTCCATGCTCTTTTTTACCATAAATATTCCCAGACCGCCTATCTGCCTGTCTTCCGCACACAGCGTTATATCGGGATCGGCTTTGGCAAGAGGATCATACGGCACACCATGATCAATAAAAGTAATATCAACAGAAGGCTGCTCCGGATGCAGCTCTACACCCACAACAGCCATACCTGTTCCGACTTTATAGGCATAGCCGGCGATATTCACAAAAATTTCTTCTGCCGCAATATCTATCTGCATTTGTATATTCATGGGACATCCGATAAGCTCCAATTGCTCGTCTATGAATCCCAACACGGCATGAAGATTTTCTGTGATCGCCTCAATTTCAAATTTTTTCATATGCTCACTCAATATTCAGTATGTTCGTGAAGCCTGTCACTTCAAATATTCCCATTACATTCTTTCTTACATTTATCAGCTTCATGCTGCCCTGCCTGTTCATGGTCTTCTGTGCCGACAGCAATACCCTCAATCCTGCGGAGGAAATGTACTCTACCTCTGCAAAATCGAATATAAGCTCCGTACAGTCGTTGATACTGTTTTTAAGTTCCTGCTCAAATTTCGGAGCGGATGCGGTGTCGATCTTTCCGCTGATGCCTACGATAAGTGAATTGTCATGATTTGTCTTCTTAATATCCATAGTAATCTCCTTTCATATTACGCTGCATTTGCAAGCCGCTTTTCTTTTAAACCGAACTTCATTCTTATTTCTTCGTGTTCGTTCTTCCGTGTATTCTGTCACCTCACTTCTGACAGACTTTTCAGCTTTCATCTGTTTTTTTATTTTTGATAATATCCGTAATACTCCACAATACTGTCAGAAAAATAAATATCCCGATGGCAATAAAAACATATATACGGTTTTTTTCGGCTGTTACAGCACGAAATGCTCCACCGACATTTGGCAGACAAAGCTCCACCTTACCCACTATATTTTTCAATGGCACGGGAGCATCATAAACATCATTTGCATCACCTTTAGTGATAAAGCTCCTGTCTTCCGATCTTATGCCGACTATGCGTTGTGTTTCAAGCGTTCCCTCGGTATCAATTATAAATGTAATGACATCATCTGTTTGAAGTGTGAACGGATCAACCTTTTTGATTAAAATCAGACTGTCCTTGGGCAAATTCGGCTCCATACTGCCGCTGTCTATGGTCAGCACCTGAAAACCGAGCAGTTTAGCACCAACCATGATCAATGTGAACAACAGGAAAAATACAAGGACAAATTTAAAAACAAAGTCTGACAGGATATCCTTCTTGTTTATTTTTTTCTTCTTCAAGCACTGACCGTTACTGAAAACTTATAAAAAGTTATAAAAACAACTTTTATGTTCCATTCCTTGTTCACTGTGTCCATTTTTGATAATAAATCTA
>CACXGJ010000131.1 GCA_902767125.1 uncultured Ruminococcus sp.
ATCTGATGAGATATTACCATTTAACGGCATAGCCAAAACAAGTGTCGTTGATATGTACCCATACGTTAATGGGGAATTTACGCCTTTGGAGTGTCATATCAAACATGAGTAGATTTATTATCGAAAATGGACACGATGAACAAGGAATGAAACGTAAAAGTTGCTTTTATAACTTTTTATAAGTTTTCAGTAACGGCAAGATTAAAAATGGAAATTTGGGAATTTATAGCTTTTACATTGAGGATAGCAGCACCGTTTTTGGCAGTGGTCATATTATCGGTCTGTTTTTGGTCTCTCCATGACGGCAGACGAAATGATCATGCACTTGTGGTCTTGCAGGATGCAAATACGGGAAAGATATATCCTGTTACATTTTGGGAAAATCTTATCGGCAGAAGTGATAAAACGGATATCTGTGTTGAGGAGGATATGACAATCTCAAGAGAACACGCTGTTCTGCTGCGACGTGATACGGGATGGTATGTCACGGACATAGGCTCAAAGGCAGGTGTCTATGTAAATGAACAGAAAATAAAAGGTCGGCATATGGTATTTGTCGGCGATAAAATATCTCTTGGCAATACTACCCTGATACTGAAGCGTGTTGATGATACAAAGGAAAATACCAGAACACGTGTTTCGGGAACACCTGTAAAAAAATCTGTATCGGGGACATTTTTGCTTGTATTGATAACTTTCTATATGATACTCATTTCAACGGAAGCCATGATATATGTCCGTGATATATTATATCTTATCCCCATAGCACTGTTTGTTTTGGTCATGTGGGCGTTTCACAAATTCTCAAACAGGTTCCTCAAAATAAAACATTTTGAGCTTGAAGCAATAGCATTTTTGCTGGCAGGTACAGGTATAGTCATGTGCAGCACCTATGGAAATCGTTTCGGATATATGCAGCTTGCCGCAACAGCCATAGGATTATGTATTTTCAGCTTTATAGTATGGTTTATAAAGGTTCCCGACAGGGTGATATATTGGCGATTGATAATGTCTGTATTTGCGATACTGATGTTGGGAGCAGCGGCTGTTTTCGGAAAAGAGGTCAACGGTGCTTCAAACTGGGTGTTTATAGGACCGTTTTCGCTTCAGCCGTCTGAATTTGCAAAGGTGGCGTATATTTTTATCGGTGCAGGAACACTCGATCAGCTCCAAAAGCTGCAAAATCTTTTGGGATTCATTATAGTTACCGCAATCTGTATACTGATACTCGGATATATAAGCGATTTCGGAACAGCACTCATATTCTTTGCGGCTTTTATTATAATATCATATTTGAGATCGGGAGATATGCGAAAAATAATGATATTGGCGGCGGTGGCACTTATAGGAGCATTTTTTATACTGATGATGAAACCGTATGTTGCAGATCGCTTTCAGGTCATCGGGAATGTATGGGAACACTCCGATTCACTCGGCTATCAGCAGGCAAATACACTTATATGCAGTGCAAGCGGAGGATTGTTCGGTCTCGGCACAGGAAACGGAAATTTGAGATATATAATGGCTTCCGAGAGCGATCTTATATTCGGTACAATAAGCGAGGAAATGGGACTTATTTCAGCACTGATATTGGCGGTTACCATAGGCGGATTTATGATCTATGCAAGGACTGTGATATTAAAGAGCCGTTCTGTATTTTATTCAATGGCAGCGTGTTCGGCAGGAGGACTTTTGGTATTTCAGGCAGCACTGCATATATTCGGCATACTTGGTATGCTGCCGCTGACGGGTGTGACATTGCCATTTGTCAGCTACGGCGGTTCAAGTATGATGGCTTGCTGGGGACTTCTTGCTTTCATAAAGGCTGCCGATGAGAGAACATACTATAAAAAAAGCACTGCCGAAAAACCTAAAAGAGGAGAGGTGCTTATATGAAAAAAATAAGAAAACGTTCTGCAATGGTATTGCTGATGACAATAGCTTTTTTTGCGGGACTGATATATCACACGGTGAATATATTTATCCATGCCGAAGAATGGGTACTCAAGCCCCAGAATCAGCATCTCACCGCTGCAGGAAATTTGGAGTACGGCGGAAAAATATTTGACATGAACAATATCATACTTGCACAAAGTATTGACGGCGAAAGAGTATATAATGATGATGAGCTTGTCCGAAAGGCATGTCTTCATGTCATAGGCGATGATATGAACAGCAATGTGTTCAATTCTATTCAGGAAATATATCGTGCGGAGCTTATAGGATATGATTTTGCATTCGGATTCGGTATGCCGAAAAATCTCCGCAAGGGCAAGGACATCAAACTGACCATTGATTCAAATCTTCAAAAGGCAGCTCTGACAGCTCTCGGCAGCAGAAAGGGTGCAGTTGTATTCTATAATTACAAAACAGGTGCTGTTGCCTGTATGGTAAGCACTCCGACATATGATCCGCAGAACCGTCCGAATGATCTTGAATCGAATGAGGCTTATGAAGGAGTATATCTGAACCGTGTACTCTGGGGACAGTACACTCCTGGATCTACATTTAAGCTCGTGACAGCCGCAGCAGGTCTTGAAAATATAAATGATATTGAAAAAAAGGTCATACAATGCAAGGGTACGGATGTTATCGGAAATGAGGCTATCACCTGTGAATTTTCAATGGGCAATGTCAATATGAGAGATGCAGTGTGCTATTCATGCAATATTTATTTCGGACATCTTGCCTCTGAACTCGGCAAATCAAAAATGATTGCACAAGCTGAAAAAATGGGCTTCAACAGCCGAATAAAATTTGACGGTATGGAATCGGCAAAAAGTATATATGATGTGTCCGAAGCAGATGTGAATGAATTTGCGTGGTCGGGTGTCGGACAGTATAATACACTTGAAACACCGATAAATGTTGCAATGATATCTGCAGCGATAGCTAACGGGGGCATCCCTGTAACTCCCTATATAGTCCAAAGCATAACCGATAATGATTTTGAACACAGTTCATCCTTCGGCAATGCGATAATGAGTCCCGAAACAGCAGAAAAATTATCTGATTATATGGACTATGCAGTCGAGAATAATTATGGTAAATACAGCTTCAGCAGCCGATTTGACGTATGTGCAAAGACGGGTACGGCGGAAGTGAGCGAGGACGGGCAGGATGCCCATGCGTGGATAACGGGCTTCTGCAAGGACGAGGACTTTCCCTATGCGTTTGCGGTCGTTGTAGAGCATGGCGGTTCGGGATATGACAATGCTATACCCGTTGCAGCAGCTGTTTTGAGTGCGGCAGAGGAAA
>CACXGJ010000132.1 GCA_902767125.1 uncultured Ruminococcus sp.
AACTATGAAGATGCTGTCCTCCTCAATGAAAAAATTGTCCGTGATGATGTCTACACATCAATCCACATTGAAGAATATGAAACAGAAGCCCGTGACACAAAGCTCGGTGCCGAGGAAATCACAAGAGATATCCCGAATATCGGTGACGATCAGCTCCGTGAACTTGATGAAAGGGGCATAATCCGTGTCGGTGCGGAAGTCCATGCCGGTGATATCCTCGTCGGAAAAGTTACTCCCAAAGGTGAAACCGAGCTTACAGCCGAAGAAAGACTCCTCCGTGCAATATTCGGTGAAAAATCCCGTGAAGTCCGTGATACATCCCTGCGTGTCCCCCACGGCGAATATGGTATTATCGTTGACGTAAAAGTATTTACAAAGGATAAAACAGGCGATCCCAATGAAACTATCTCCGACGAGCTTGCTCCCCGTGTAAACAAGGTCGTTCGCTGCTACATCGCCCAGAAGCGTAAGATTCAGGTCGGTGACAAAATGGCAGGTCGTCACGGAAACAAGGGTGTTGTTTCACGTGTTCTTCCGGAAGAAGATATGCCCTTCCTTCCCGATGGCAGACCTCTTGACATTGTACTTAATCCTCTCGGCGTTCCTTCACGTATGAATATCGGTCAGGTTCTTGAGGTACATCTCGGCTATGCCGCAAAGGCTCTCAACTGGAAGATCATGACTCCCGTTTTTGACGGTGCTCATGAACAGGATATATTCCAGTGTCTGCGTGATGCAGGTATCTCCGATGACGGCAAGGTTTGGTTAAGAGACGGCAGAACAGGCGAGCTTTTTGACAATCCCGTCACTGTCGGCTATATGTACTATCTCAAGCTCCATCATCTCGTTGATGATAAGATTCATGCCCGTTCAACCGGTCCTTACTCACTCGTTACACAGCAGCCCTTGGGCGGTAAAGCTCAATTCGGCGGTCAGCGTTTCGGTGAAATGGAGGTATGGGCTTTGGAGGCTTACGGTGCTGCTTATACCCTCCAGGAAATACTTACAGTCAAATCAGACGATGTTGTCGGTCGTGTAAAGACCTTTGAAGCCATCGTCAAGGGCGAAAATATTCCTAAACCCGGTATCCCCGAATCCTTCAAGGTGCTTATCAAAGAATTGCAGTCTCTTGCTCTTGATATTAAGGTACTTGACAAGGACAACAATGAGATTGATCTGCGTCAGGATTTTGATGACGGTCTCCCTGCAAACACTGTTTTTGATGAGAAAAATGTCATCACCGATGAAATAAATGACAGCTATCAGACTCTTGATGAAAAGGGTGAAGCTGAAACCTTTGATTCAAGTGATGATGAGTATTATAAAAATGATAACGATTCACTCTTTGAGGATATATTAAATTCAACCGATGACTGAAAGGAGGATTCCGATTAATGGAATTTAACAAATTTGAGTCTATAAAAATAGGTCTCGCTTCCCCTGACCTTATCAGAGAATGGTCTTACGGTGAGGTCAAAAAACCCGAAACCATTAACTACCGTACTCTCAAACCCGAAAAAGACGGACTTTTCTGTGAGGCTATCTTCGGTCCTCAAAAGGACTGGGAATGTCACTGCGGAAAGTACAAAAAAGTCCACTTCAAGGGCAGAGTGTGTGAACGCTGCGGCGTTGAGATAACAAGCTCAAAGGTAAGACGTGAGCGTATGGGACATATCGAGCTTGCTGCTCCTGTTTCACATATATGGTACTTCAAGGGTATCCCTTCAAGAATGGGACTTATTCTTGATATTTCTCCACGTACTCTTGAAAAGATCCTCTATTTTGCTATGTACATCGTTACAGAGATCACTCCCGACAGTGATGCCTCCCGTGAGCTTTCGCTTCAGCAGTGCCTTACCGAAAAAGAATACATGGATTTCAAAGGCAAGTACGAGGATGACTTTGAAGCTATGATGGGTGCCGAAGCTATACAGAAGCTTCTCAAAAACATTGATCTCGATTCACTTTCAGTCGAACTCAAGGAGGAGCTTGAGAGTGCATCAGGTCAGAAAAAAGTCCGTATCCTCAAACGTCTTGAAGTCGTTGAGGCATTCCGTCAGTCGGGAAACCGTCCCGAATGGATGATACTCGATGTCATCCCCGTTATCCCTCCCGATATCCGTCCTATGGTACAGCTTGACGGCGGCAGATTCGCTACCTCCGATCTCAATGATCTTTACAGGCGTGTTATCAACAGAAATAACCGTCTTGCAAGACTTATCGAACTTAATGCTCCCGATATCATTATCAGAAACGAAAAACGTATGCTTCAGGAGGCTGTTGATGCTCTTATCGACAACGGCAGACGTGGCAGACCTGTTACAGGTCCAAACAACCGCTCCCTCAAATCCCTCTCCGATATGCTCAAGGGCAAGCAGGGACGTTTCCGTCAGAACCTCCTCGGAAAACGTGTTGACTATTCGGGACGTTCCGTTATCGTTGTAGGCCCCGAACTTAAAATGTATCAGTGCGGTCTTCCAAAGGAAATGGCTCTTGAGCTTTTCAAGCCCTTTGTAATGAAGATCCTCTCCGAAAACAACAACAATATCCATAACATAAAAGCTGCACGAAAGGCTGTTGAACGTGCAAGCCCCGAGGTTTGGGATGCTCTTGAAAGAGTCATCAAAGGACACCCCGTTATGCTCAACCGTGCCCCGACTCTGCACCGACTCGGTATACAGGCTTTTGAGCCTGTACTCGTTGAGGGCAAGGCTCTCAAGCTCCATCCTCTCGCCTGCACCGCCTTCAACGCCGACTTTGACGGTGACCAGATGGCTGTCCATGTACCTCTCTCCGCTGAAGCTCAAGCTGAAGCACGTTTCCTCATGCTCGCTGCAAACAACCTCCTCAAGCCCTCTGACGGTAAGCCTGTTACCGTTCCTACACAGGATATGGTACTCGGCTCCTACTATCTTACTCTCGATAAAGACGGTGAACTTGGTGAGGGCAAGGTATTCCGTGATACAAACGAGGCTATCATGGCATACGAGACAAAAGTCGTAAGCCTCCATGCAAAAATCAAAGTCCGCCGTGAAGGTGAATGGAACGGCGAGAAAAAATCTGTTCTTATAGATACTACTGTGGGCAGAATCATCTTTAACCAGCCTATCCCACAAGACCTTGGCTATGTTGACAGAACCAAAGAGGAAAACTTCATGAAATATGAGATAGACTTCCTCGTCGGCAAAAAACAGCTCGGTCAGATATTCGACAGGTGCATCAAAAAGCATGGTACTCAACTTACCTCCGTTGTCCTTGACGATGTAAAATCACAGGGCTATAAGTATTCCACAAAGGGTGCTATCACTGTTGCCGTTTGTGATGCCGAGATACCGCCCGCAAAGAAGGATATCATCAAAGATGCAGAGGGCAAAATTGATAAGGTCACAAAAATGTACAGGCGTGGTCTTATGTCAAACAATGAACGCTACAACAATGTCCTCAAAATCTGGGAGCAGGCTACAAAAGATGTAACCGAGGCTCTCCAGGGCAATCTCGGACGATACAATCCTATCTTTATGATGGCTGATTCGGGTGCCCGTGGTTCTATGAACCAGATAAGACAGCTTGCAGGTATGCGTGGTCTTATCGCAAATACATCAGGTAAAACTATCGAAATCCCTATCCGTGCCAACTACCGTGAAGGTCTTAATATACTCGAATACTTCATCTCATCCCGTGGTGCAAGAAAAGGTCTTGCCGATACCGCTCTGCGTACAGCCGACTCGGGTTATCTTACAAGACGACTTGTTGACGTTTCACAAGAGGTCATCATCCGTGAAGAAGACTGCGGTACTACCGATGGTATCGTTGTATATGACATCAAACCCGATAAATCCGTTATCGAAACAATGCACGAAAGACTCCTCGGAAGATACCTTTGCGAAGACTTCAAAGATGAAAACGGAAATGTCCTTGTATCCTGCAACAAGATAATGGATGATCATGATGCCGATATCATTGTAGACAGCGGTGTCGAAAAAATAAAGATACGTTCCATCCTCGACTGCCGTGCAAAGCACGGTGTATGCAGAAAATGCTACGGCTCTAACCTTGCAAACGGTATGCCTGTCACAATAGGCGAGGCTGTCGGTATCATCGCCGCACAGTCTATCGGCGAACCCGGTACACAGCTCACAATGCGTACTTTCCATACAGGCGGTGTCGCCGGTGCAGAGGATATTACACAAGGTCTCCCCCGTGTCGAAGAACTTTTTGAGGCGAGAAAACCAAAGCGTCTTGCCATCATCAGCGAAATCGGCGGTCGTGTCACTTTCGAGGATATCAAGAAAAACCGTCATGCTGTTGTAACAGACCTTGAAACAGGCGAGAAAAAGGAATATCTCATCCCATTCGGCTCAAGAACAAAGGTTGATGAAGGTCAGATTATTGAAGCAGGTGATCTTATCACCGAAGGCTCTGTAAATCCGCATGATGTCCTCACCATCAAGGGTACTGCCGCTGTACAGGACTACCTCATCGAAGAAGTACAGAATGCTTATCGTATGCAGGGTGTTGACATCAACGATAAACACATTGAAGTCATTGTCCGTCAGATGATGAGAAAAATACGCATTGATGACCCGGGTGATACAAAGCTCCTTTCAGGCTCTGTCGTTGACAAGGGCGACTTCTATGCCGCCAATGAGGAAATCGAAAAGAGAATCGCAAACGGCGAGACCAATCTTGCATTTGCCACTTATACACCTATGCTCCTCGGTATCACAAAGGCTTCTCTTGCAACTGATTCATTCCTCTCCGCAGCATCTTTCCAGGAAACGACTCGTGTTCTCACTGATGCAGCTATCAAGGGTAAGGTCGACCCTCTTATGGGACTTAAGGAAAATGTCATTATCGGTAAGCTTGTTCCCGCAGGTACAGGCATGAACCGTTACAGTGACGTTGAGATTGAGAGAATCGAAGATACTCCCACAATCATAACTCCTTTGACACCTCCTCCCGCAACAGGCGATTTTGAATAACTTCACATAAAAATAACGGTCAGAAGCCTATCACTTCTGACCGTTATATTTTTTACACCTTCGTATATTCCATTTTTATTCCTGATATTTCAATCGACAAAACATTATTTTCCAGTGTATAATAGAATATCTCATTTCCATCGGTTATCTGTCCATCTGTCCATTTTATTTCCAAGGTTTCATCATCACTTACCCATTCCCCTGTGCCATTTTTATTCAGTACGATATACCAGCCCTCCTCATTGGTCACTTCGGGTATATCATCAAATCCATCTATCAATATAGCCGAAAGCATATATTTTCCTGCATGAGAGCTGTCTGCTTGTCCTGACAGTTCAATTTCTTTACTTTGTTCGGACGGTATCAGAGATTCTTTATCCGCCCTTTCAAAAACCATTTCCATATCTCCGTCAAACAATATGAGCATATCCTTATCAAGCTCATATTCCGCTTTCTCACTGCCGAAAATTATGTATTTGTCATTCCACTGCAATGTCAGGATATCTCCGAATTTATCAAATTCTCCCGTACCGTCTTCGTTTATCGTGGCAGTTGCAAACAATCCCCTGTCATTATGACTTTTCAAGTCTAAAACCGTTTCACCGTTTTCCGTATACTCCGTCAGATTATAAAATCCCGCTATCTTTTTATTTGTGACAGGTATGGAAATTTCCTTTGAGCTTTCTTCTTCCGAACTCTCCCGACTGCTTTCTTCTGTTATGCTTTCCGCTGAACTTTCAGCGATACTTTCCGATTCGCTTTCTTCTTGGCTCTCAACCTTACTTTCAGAACTGCTTTCAGATTCAGAAATCTCTTTTACCTGACTTATTTCTGAATTTTCTTCCAAACCGCTCTCTGCAACGCTCTTTTCGGAAACATCTTTAATTACCGTCGAGCTTTCAACGGATGACTCTATCTCTGAAACCGATAATGAATGTTCCTCTTTTTTGTCACTGTTACTGCACCCTGAACCTATAAGCAATGAAAATGCTATCATAAATACAAACAATCTTTTCATTTTATTCTCAACCCTTTCGGATATTTATTCTTTAATCTTGAATCTGCCGTCTTGCCGAAGCCTATTATTATGCTTCCATACACAACCGCCGTATAACCGTTTTTACAGTCACTTTCCAGTTCCATGCCCGAAAGAAATTTTTTTGCCGTGTCATCATCCGCTTCCAGAACTCTCCTGACATTTTCAGGCTTTTCCGACATGAATAAGGCGTGTGACGGCTCAAACCTGTTCTTCCTGAACTCTCCTGCAAGTATGCCTGCCCTTATTACTCCAAGTCCCCTTGTATCAGGCAAATCTTTCGGCATGATATACAGCCTGTCATTCAGTATATTATACTCTCCCTTCGGCAATTCATAAAATATATTTTCAAGCTCTTTTAAGACTGTTTTGGTATCCTGCCTTTTGTCCTTGACAGTCTGAATGTAAGTATCAGTTAAGCTCTCACCCTTTTTCCTTAATTTTGCCGCAAAATGTCCTTCACCGCCCTCTATCGGAGTTATGCGTACTGCACATGGCAATTCCGTTTTTCTTCCGAAATGCCATGCTATATCACACGGCTCAAACTCATGGTTTTCTTCAAGAAACTTTTTTATGACTCCCTCATTTTCGCAATATGAAAAGGTACAGGTAGAATATACAAGTGTTCCTCCGCTTTTGACAGCTTTTGCCGCTGACCTCAATATAGAAAGCTGTCTTTCGGCACATGAAACAGTATGCTCCCTGCTCCACTCCGACACCGCTTCGGGATTTTTACGGAACATCCCTTCTCCGGAGCATGGTGCATCGACAAGCACTTTATCAAAATATCCCTCCAATTTACTGCACAATACCTCCGGATAGCATGAAGATACAACTCCCCTTGATATGCCCATCCTCTCAAAGTTCGACAATAATATCTGTACCCTGCTCTTAACGACCTCATTCGACCATATAAGACCTGTATTATTCAGGCATGAAGCTATCTGTGCAGACTTTCCTCCCGGGGCGGCACACAAGTCCAATACCCTGTCATTCTCATTTATATCAAGCAATGTCACCGCTGACATCGCTGACGGCTCCTGAACATAGAATGCTCCTCCCGAATGAAACGGCATATTGCCTATCCCCTTTTCATCACACGGGATATAATATCCGTCTTTATAAAACGGTGTTTTCTTCACCTCAAACGGCAGCGATTCAATAATTTTTTCATCAGCCTTTAGACGATTTAAGGAAATCCCCCTGAAAGCCTCATCATCAATACTCTTTTCATACAAAGTATAATCTTTTTTTAAAATTTCTCTCATTTCCTCAAGAAATTCCTTTGGCAGCATAAATTTTTTTCCTTTCATTTGTATAATTTGAACCTATCATGAAAATAATATTTAAAGAAAGGTGGTCATCAATATGAGCAAAAACAACAAGAAAAAGAACAGCAGCACTAACTGCGACAACAAGCCACAGTCCAAGAATTGCTGTGACAACAAATCCGATGATAAAAAAACCGAATCCTGCGAAAAATTCCAAACCTATTACGAGGACTGAACCAAGTGAGGAGTGAGGAGTGAAAAGTGAGAAATATTCCTCACCCCTCACTCCTCATTTATCATTTACATAAATCAAATGTGTACGGCAAAAGCTCACTCATTTTTATTATCTTATAATCATCGGCACTCTTTAAAGAAATTATCTCAAAATCCTCTCCGCAAAATTCCGACATGAATTGTCTGCACATCCCGCACGGATAACAATATGATGATGAGCTTCCGACAACCGCAATGGATGAAAATTTTATTTCACCGTCAGCAACTGCCTTTGACATTGCAACTCTCTCTGCACATATCCCAACGGGATATGACGCATTTTCCACGTTACAGCCTGTATAAATTTTCCCGTTTGCTGTGAGAAGTGCCGCTCCTACCTTGAATTTTGAGTAAGGTGCATAGGCATTTTCCCTTGCCTCAAATGCTTTTTCTATAAGTTCGTTTATCATACTATCACTGTACCATTCGGCGTATCTTTTA